>JBEQBL010000037.1:0-11825 GCA_041639835.1 Salinarchaeum sp. | reverse complement strand
CGAAGCGCATTACGATCAGTCCGGGCCGATCGAGCGGATGGAACACCGCCGCCGGTCCTACGTCGAAAGTTTGTCATTGGAACTATGATCGCAACCACCACGACAACGACCTCGATGCAACGTTACACAACCAGCCCAATAAGCCTTAGTTGCTATCCGAGCGGTCCCATCCGACATAAACGTTGATTACCCGAGGGCCTATATGGTTACGTATGGTTGACCAGTCAAGTTCGGGAGAACTCTTTGGAATCCCGTATAATTTTGAGCGACCGAATCTCAAGCGGTTGCTATCGGCCTACTGGCGCCCTGGGGAGGGGATGCTTGTTGAGAAGCCGTTTGGAATCGGCTATACACTGAACCTAGCAAACTGGCGATCCTGGATTGTGCTTGGAATTGCTGCAGCATTGGTATACCAGGAACGGAGTGGTGACAAGGAAACAACATCAAGTGACGAGCCGGTCGAAGTCGTTGTCGACGAGACTAATTCCTAATCAGATCGACAGTATCCACAAGCCATTGTGGTTACGCGATGCGATGACGGGATACCGGATACGGTAACCGGGGGGATTCCACAGACAGCCGGGGCAATGTGGAACAGACACCAGTGCCGGGAGAATGAGAGATTTGTATTAAGATTCTGTAAGAGTTAAGTTGGCCCCGACCGGTGACCGTGTACATGGATTACGAACTTGCGGTTGAACATGGTCCGGACACAATTCCAGGCGGAACAAGTGTACTGCTTGTCCACCCCAGCACCGGTGAGACTGACCGAATTGATACGGACTTTCTAAAGACTGATACGGACCGCTTTCTGGTTATCTCAACACGAACAACAGCCCGAGAGGTAACACAGAAGTTGGACTATTACGATGTCGACGAAACACGCGCGGAGATTCTTGATACACTCAGTATTGACCGTGGATACTCACGCCGAAGTCGAGATGACGTGAGCTACGTCTCAGCACCCGACGATGTAGACGGAATTGTTGAGCAGACACAGGCGTTTTTGGAGCGAACGGAAGGAAAACGGCGAATTAGTTTGGACTCGGTGACAGAGATGGCCTATTATGCCGGTGCAGAGCCCGCCCGAAACGCCGTTGGACGGTTATTGGAGTTGCTTGAGGAGCATGACGCCGTTGGCCTGTTCCACCTCTCGGCAGAGGTGCATGATGAGGCGGAATTACAGGCATACAAGGATCAGTTCGACATCGTGATCACATTACATCGTGATGACTCAATTACGGTTGAGGAATAACTGATCACGGACGCCATCGGTAGGGCTGTGTACACCCTGCCTGCGGCAGACAGAAGAGGTACTCACTTGGTTACTGCCGTGAGGGGATTGACGATACCACGGAAAAATATATCCGCCGTGGAGTCAGTCTCCCCCGGCTTTTGCTCGTGGATAAGTGGATCTCCGTCAGAAGAGAGACCACACAATAAGACCGAGGACGATCAAGGCGGTAACGCCGACCGTCCCCAAGACGACTTTCGTCGCCTCGCTCATACTACTGTTCACCAGTCCGTCGCCCGGGAACGTTGATTGCGTAGCGTCCATCTTCCATGAGTGAAACGATATGTTCTTCTCGGTCGTACAGTTCCATCAAGTTCAATTCGTACTCCCCCGGGCTGACAATCTTGATACTTTCGAATTGATCGTTAAGTTCAGATCGAAGTTCCTGCATATCCGTCTCGGAGAGCTCGGTATCCGTGGTCTCGGATGCCGTATCGGGAGCTGAGGAATCCGGGGATGCATTTGGAGAGTCAACATCTGAACCCCCGGCGAGCCCGGACTGAGTTGGGGTATCAGGTAGATCCTGTGGATCGACGGTTGTTGTTCTGGCTTCAGCCTGGGCGGTATCCTCGGCTGGCTGTGACACGTCAGCGTTATGTGACTCCGAGATAGCATCAGTTGCCGGTGAATCCTCCGTGGGCGCGTTCTCATCCGGTCTCTGCGGGAGATACTGAAACTTGTGACCGCCGCAGTTGGGGCAGCCAGAGAGCATTTCGGTTGATCCATCCGAAAAGACACGGCCGCAGTGTGTACATTGGTGTGGCATCGTGGCTTAGTTTCCAGAAATAAGAGCGCTGATTAGGGTTTCATCTTTGTGGAGAGTTTCAATCTGGTTTGCTGGACCAATAACAGTCAGCGTTGAGGTATCATTTCCACCCCCCATGAGACGACCCAAAAAGCCGGTATTTGAGGCCTTGGAGCGTGGATACGTCTCAATTTCAATGCCATTGAATCCGTCAGGATCAATTTCGGACATGGTCGCTTCAATCAGGCGACTTTCCTCATCAGGGGAAAGCCCGTCCTCAAGAATAACAATATCACCGTCATGCACGCTATCGAGGATAAGACGGACCTTTTCCATTGATGCCATACCGTCCATGCGCTCACCACTGATCAGGTCAATTTGAACGCCATCACGAGATGTCGTGGGCATTGGGATCACCCGAAGTACTCCGCAATTTTGTCGTACACTTCATCCATGTTGTCCCCCTCAAGAGCAGACAGCGGTACAGTCTCATGCTGTGGGAACGCGTCCTCGACGCGTGAAACGTTCGCTTCATCAAGATCGATTTTATTTGCAAAGATCAACACCGGGAGATCACGGCTTTCGATAATGCCAATGAGCATGGTATTGACCTGTGTGAAGGGGTCTTTTGTCGAGTCAAGGACATAGATAACCCCCTCAATATCCTCACGAAGCCAGTGCATTGCTTCGGCCACACCTTCGGTTGCTTCCCGAGACCGACGAATTGCATCCTCCTCCTCAAGATCATAATCAAGGAAATCCTCATAATCGACTTTCGTCGTGACCCCTGGCGTATCAACGATGTCAATCGAGACAGCGTTGCCATTGCGTTCGATCTGAATGTTCTCTTTTTGTCGAGCGCGGCGGGTCTCATGAGGAATATGACTCTCGGGGCCAACGGCGTCGCCGGTCCAGTCACGTGTGATCCGATTTGCGAGTGTTGTCTTACCGGCGTTTGGTGGCCCATAGATACCAATCCGTTTGGGGTCTGCAGAGGTAAAGAGCCGGTCGGTAACCCGGGAGATACTTTGCTTGATACCGGTGATTAGTCCCATCCGAAATCCCACACCCCGTGTGTTGTATGAGGGAAACAGACGCGCATACTTAAGCCTATGTCAGACACGGGATTCCATGATAACAGTCGGCAGGGTGTCAACCCCCACCCCTTCGTTTCGAGTGGAACGATGTGAGGCCCTACCCACGGAACAACTAGCGGCAACTAGTGCCTAGTCTAGATAGGTACTAGTGTAAGGATACTAGCTATTACCTACTCTTTTTACCCAGTACGGTTACTGTTTGTTACATGTTAACTTAAAGCTTGGTGATCTAGTAATGGCCCCTCCCCCACCCCGGTACGTTGTTATGTTCCACTCGAAACGAAGGGGTGGGGGATGAACGGACATTCCTACCGATACCGTCTAATTTAAATAGGTCACCTACATCCGTTTCGATTGGATCAGGTAGAGATTATGACTGTGGGTACCTTTCTTTGCTCCATCAGTAGAGGTGCTGACTGCCAGGTGTTTGACCGGGGGGAAAATCGATGACCGACTCCGGTCATGATGATGATTCCCCGATCCCAGACGATACTGGCGACGGACTTTTTGATGATCTCCTCTCCGGTACCCAGATTTTCGAGAATAAGGAAATTCTTCAACCATCGTACACGCCACCGGAGCTCCCACATCGTGATAAACAGATCAACCAGATGGCAACTGTTCTTGTCTCGGCTCTCCGCGGGGAAACGCCGTCGAATATTTTGGCCTACGGAAAGACTGGGTCCGGAAAAACCGCGAGTGCGAAATACGTTAGTTCCGAGTTAGAACAGACCTCGCAGAAATACGATGTGCCCTGTGAGGTTGAGTATATCAACTGTGAGGTCACGGATACACAGTATCGGGTTTTAGCCCAGCTGGCGAATCAGTTTAATGAACAAAATGAGGCATGGATCACCTCCCGTCTTGATAGCCTTCGAACTCTCCGTGAGCAGGCCGTTGACTCGGCTCAAGCCTTAGTTGATACCCCATTTGATAACGTCGCTGATCTTGATACCCATATTACCACATTAAAACAAGATCTTGAGGATATTGAGGATGTCCCGATGACCGGCTGGCCAACCGACCGCGTATATTCCATCTTTTTTGATGCTGTTGATTATCGTGAGCGTGTTGTTGTAATTATGCTTGACGAGATTGACAAACTCGTCGAGAAAAGTGGGGATGATACTCTCTACAGTCTCTCTCGGATGAACTCCGAACTTGAACAGTCTCGGGTGTCAATTATCGGCATCAGTAATGATCTTAAATTCACTGACTTTCTTGACCCACGTGTCAAGTCCTCCCTTGGCGAGGAAGAAATCGTCTTTCCGCCGTACGATGCCAACCAGTTACGGGATATCCTTGATCACCGCGCCGACGGAGCCTTCTGCACAGGGGCGCTCGGGAATGATGTTATCCCGCTGTGTGCGGCCTTTGCCGCACAGGAACACGGCGATGCCCGACGTGCACTTGATCTTCTTCGGACCGCTGGCGAGATCGCTGAACGTGAGCAGGCTGACCGTGTCGAGGGTGAACACGTCCGAAAGGCTCAGGATAAACTCGAACTTGACCGCGTTGTTGAGGCCGTTCGAACACTGCCATTACAGTCGAAAGCTGTTCTCTATGCCATCGTCTTGCTTGAGAAAAACAACGAAGGATCAATCACTACCGGTGAAGTCTATAATATCTATACACAGTTGTGCGAGAAAATCGATGCGGATCAACTCACACAACGACGGGTCACTGACCTCATTAGCGAGCTTGATATGCTCGGTATTGTTAACGCGGTTGTGGTCTCAAAGGGGCGGTACGGGCGCACAAAGGAAATCAACCTCTCAGTACCGATTGGTGAAACTGAAGCGGTCCTGACATCTGACCTTCGGATTGACGCCCCTGAGGACGTCCAGCCATCTGTCCAGGCTCGATTTGACGACTCATCCGTCTTCGACCGTTAACCGTCCGGTTTCAGGGCTGTCCTCTCGACAGCTTTCCCCCGGCTCAAAGGCAAGTCGGAGGCAGCCAAGATACGGAATCCGATAGGCTGCCTTTCCTTGGATCCACTCCGGTTTGACAAGTGCCGTTTGACCCTGAATGACATCATAGCCTGCATTGGCATCCCCTTTGGTTACGTATCCGTCATACGGGGCGGGACAGTCAGGGACAGCTTCACAGGTTGTTCGTCCACCGAGATATGCTGGATCTGCACGGTCAACCCACTTTTCGCCTTCCTCAACATAGAGTTCTGCTCGGTGTATCACTGGGGTTCCATATCCCCCGTCAGGGCGAAATACAATCACACTTCCTGGCTCATCGAACTGTTGGTGTCCGGCCTCAGCTCCAATATCTCGAGGAACAACTCCATCAGCGGTTGCTATGTCACTCGCGTATCGATCCGTATCAACAACCAGCACAAGATCGCCCTGCTTGATGTGTGGATTCATACTCCCGCTTTCAACCGCAACAAGCGGTGGCCAGACACCGCTGATGGTAAACAGCAGTGTGGCTAACACAAGGACAATTGCAATCCCTGTTAGTAGGTCCCGGGACAGTGTGACTGCCCAGTGTGTTGACTCACGGTACCATCTTAGTGGCTGTTCGGTTGGATTTAGTGACTCCTCATCGCTATCCGACCGATCCGGCCGCGGCATCAGGTGGATGTAGCCAAGGCCGAGGTATCAACTTTCCGGGCTTCCTGTCGTCGCCTCAATTCATACTTGGGACGGCATGCTTTTGACCCGGCATGCAATATTCGATCAGTGTGTCATCCGAGGTCGCATCCAAGGTTGTCCGCGAATTTGCTACCCGTGGATACAACGTTGATCCTGAGGCTGTGGATGTCATTGCGGCTGCTGACGATCCGGATGCCCTCATTTCAGCAACTCTCGAAGCCGTTCCGGACGACCAACTTGTCATCGATGCTGCGACTGTCAAACATGTCCGGCAACGCGCTCCAGCTAGTCACGCTGTGGCAACCCCCTCCGTTTCAACTGGAGATACACCTGATACCATGGGGCATGACAACAGCTCTCCAGTCGAAACAAAGGGGGGATCGTCGCCACAGCAGTCGATTGCTATTGACGGCGATATTACGGGTGCCAGTACTGGTACCGGGGAATATGCGGACTTTGTTGCGCTCTTTCGGGACCGCTATGATCGGTTGGCTGAACAGCTTCGTTCCCGCGTCAACCACCGTCCAACCGATGCACTTGAAACTATGGCTGGTGGGAACGACGCTGCCGTTATTGGGATGATCAACGATATCCGATCGACTCGCAACGGTCACCATCTGATCGAACTTGAAGATCCAAACGGTACCTTTCCTTGTCTTATTACCGCCGATCGCGATCTGGCGGCACTTGTTGATGAACTTGTGCTCGATGAGGTCATTGCTGTTACCGGGACCCTCTCAGATGATGGTGGTATTCTCTTTGTTGATACGCTTCACTTTCCCGATGTCCCACGGACATATACCCCTTCGACAGCGGACCGACATGTCCAAGCGGCATTGATCAGTGATATCCATGTCGGCAGTCAGGAGTTTATGACCGACGCCTGGGATCGATTTACCGACTGGCTGCACACTCCCGAGGCGAAGCATATTGAGTACCTTCTCATTGCTGGTGATATGGTCGAGGGCGTCGGTGTCTATCCTGGTCAGGATGAGGAACTCTCTATTGTCGATATCTATGACCAGTATGAAACCTTTGCCCAGCGGCTCAAGGAAGTTCCAGGTGATCTTGAAATTATTATGATCCCCGGCAATCACGACGCTGTCCGTCTTGCCGAACCGCAGCCGGGCTTTGATGATGAACTTCGTTCAATTATGCAGGCCCATGATGCCCGGATAACCGGGAACCCTTCACTGGTGACAGTCGAAGGGGTCTCCGTTCTGATGTATCATGGTGTTTCGCTTGATGAACTGATTGCCGAACTTCCTGATGAGAAGGCCACCTACGAGGACCCGCATAAACCAATGTATCAATTGCTCAAAAAGCGCCACGTCGCCCCACAGTATGGCAACCGAATGCGACTGGCTCCGGAGTCAAAGGACTATCTCGTTATTGACGACGTCCCTGATATTTTCCACACCGGACATGTCCATAAACTTGGCTTTGGCAAGTACCATAATGTTCTCGCAATTAACTCCGGTTGCTGGCAAGCCCAGACAGCCTATCAGAAAAGTGTCGATATTGATCCTGACGCCGGGGTTGCTCCTATCGTCGATCTTGATACCCTTGAGGTAACTGCCCGCAAATTCAGTTAACCATTCCGGAGGTCCTGACCGCTGATTCTCTGTGATGGTGCTAGCCGTGGTTATGTTCTTAGTCGATACCGGATAGTCGGAGTTCCATCAAACGGTGGCCCCCGGCCGATACGTTCGAATCCAACACGCTCGGCAACGCCAGCAAGTGTCTCCTCGGACAAGGGTACCAGTAACTCTACATCCATTCCTTCCTGTTGTGCAAACCGGATTGGCTCTCCCAACAACTGCTCACATGCCTGTTCGGTCCCATCAAGCTGCGTTACGTGGACGACACCCTCCTGAGCATCAAAGCTCACAAACCCAAGTAATTCCGTTTCAGAGCCATCGGTGTCATCGTGTGGCCCTGTGGGCGGCCGTTGGTCCGGTTCCGCAACCCGGACTGTCCGGTCGTGTATGAGATTTCGCATAACATCAACCGGCGCGTCAGCGATTTGTACCATCGCCTTTGCGTCGGCTTCGACGGCATCCCGGATATTCATTCTTCCTGGTATATTCCCCTCGTGGATTAAAACCCTACGGCGATCGGAAGGATAAGGTTAACCGCCCAGCAGAGAAACCAGGGAGTATGAACCCATTGAGACCGTGTCTAACGGGGGCGAGTGGCACATGCGCGTAATTGCAAAATTTGGTGGCACAAGCCTTGGCAACGGAGACCGGATTGACCGTGCCGCCGATTCGATCGCTGATGTGGTATCACAGGGCCATGAGATCGCTGTTGTTGCCTCCGCAATGGGAAATACAACGGATGAGCTGATTGATGATATCCAGTTTAATGCCCCCGATCCGGATCGTGCTGAAATCGTCAGCATGGGGGAACGTATCTCTGTCCGTATGCTCAAGGCAGCTTTAGCTGCCCGGGATGTTAATGCGATTTTTATTGAACCTGGACATGATATGTGGCCAATCATTACCGATGAGCACGGCGAGGTCGATGTCACCCGAACCAAACGGCTGGCCGGTCAACTTGCCGATCGGATGAACTCGGTTGTTCCTGTGATTACTGGGTTCCTTGCCGAAACCGTCTCCGGTGATGTCACAACCCTTGGACGCGGGGGATCGGATACCACCGCTGTTATGCTTGGCAAGTATATGAACGCGGATGAGGTTGTCATTGTCACCGATGTTGAAGGTGTTATGACCGGCGATCCATCGGTCGTTGAGGGCGCTCGTAATGTTGGTCAGATTACGGTTGACGAACTTCGCAATCTTTCGTTCCGAGGCGCTGAGGTTGTTGCGCCATCAGCGTTGGCGTATAAGGACACTCGACTCAATGTCCGTGTCACCCATTACCAACACGGCGACTTACTCACTGGTGGCACCCGTATCGAAGGTGAGTTTCAGAATATCGTCGACATGCGGGAGGCTCCACTGGCCTGTGTTACCGTTGCCGGCCGCGCAATCCGTAATACGTCGGGAATCTTAGATCGTCTTTCCGGTGCTTTAGGAGATGCGGATATCAACGTTGATGCTGTCGCCTCGGGCATGGACTCGATTACCTTCTACGTGGACGCTGATGAGGCCGAACAGGCCGAAAACGTGCTTCATGGACAGGTTGTTGATCAAGATCAACTGTCGAGTATCACCGTGACCGAGGATATTGCTGTCATCCGCATTACCGGTGGTGAACTTCCGGATCGCCCTGGGGTATTACAGGAAATTGTTGATCCCGTGGCTGATGCACGTATTGAAATCCGTGATCTCATTACAAGTGCGACATCAATCGCTGTGTTTGTCGCCTGGGAAGACCGCGAGCAAACCCTTGAGATTGTCCAAAGCCAGTTTTAATCGGTACCGGATCTCCTCCCGTTCTCAGGTGGTCTTTGGTGGAGTCAGTCCCCCCGTGGCACCTCTGTCCGTTGGTCGTAACTATCCACTATTGGTAGGTCAAGTCTGCTATTTTCCCTGTCGTAGTCGTTTCCCGATCTGCCGTGGAAGCCCAGCCTCGTTGACTGCCTCAACTACCCGATCGATATTGTATTGCACTCGATGTAATTCGACATCGTAACTCTCGGTATCAACAACCGCATAGCCCGCTCGTGGATCTCCGTCTCGTGGCTGTCCCACGCTGCCAGGGTTCAGCACAACCCCCTCCTCGTAGGTTTCAGCATGCTGTACATGGGTATGTCCCATCACTAACACCGGAGCCACATCAAGTAACGATGGCGTAAATTCCTCAGGATAGGTATATCGGTCCGGATCTTGTGGATGGCCATGGACAATCTGTATACGGCCATCAGCGACGATCCGTTGTTCCGGTAGTTGTCCCAACCATGACTGCTGTGACTCTGTTAGTGCCTGCCGTGCATGCTTTACCCCTGCTTTGGCTAAGCCATTGAACCGAAATGCCGTTCCGGAAGCGACAGCCCGGTCATGATTTCCCATCACACTCGGGAGTTCACGCTCCCGGACAAGCTCAAGACATGCCGATGGCCATGGGTTGTATCCGACAATGTCACCGGCGTTGACAAGCATATCGACCGATGGCATCGCCTCTAATACCGCTTTCAGTGCTGGTTTGTTTCCGTGGATATCCGAGAGTACCCCTACTTGCATGCCTATAATCACCTCACCAATGCTCTATACATCGCTGATCGCTCCACGCGTATTTATTATTCCCCAGCGATTACTACCAGCTATGCTTGGACTTAATCGCCAACAACTCATCGCCGTGCTGTTTGCGTTTCTTATGTTTAGCTCGATGATTGCCATGGCCGCAGTTTCCTTATAATCTTCTTGGCCCGTCTTCATTTCCGGACGCCGGGTGGCCAGAATTACCCGATAGTATGGCGATCTCCGTTCCTAACCGTAGAAACGTTTATACGTTTAAGGGTGGTATGTGTGACCGTACCGCATGTTCGAACCGTTCTCCAGCGGCTACTATCTTGGCCGATTTTATGTTCATCCAAGTAGCGATGACCGAGCGCTCATCCAGCGACGGCATCACAAGCGAGTCCGTGACACCCTCTATAATGACTCCCTACCGCTGGTCATGAAACTTGACGACACGCACATGACCGTTCATGGTGATGTTAGCGTTCCTGAGGACACCCTCCTCGTTCCCGAATCGGTTCTTGAACAGACCCGTATTCGTAATCCACCATCACTGAAGGCAGTCCTGCTTGCGAAATCCGAGCATGCTAAACAACTGCTTCGACTGAGCGGCCGAACGGCCAGTACCGGTATGTAACCCGCCGTTTTGGCCAAGCCCACCGCTTCTGCCGACTGCGCTTTGGCAAACATCCTTTTATACCACGAGGGCCAACACCCAGTTGTCTCCCATTGGACACACACGCGGAGGCATGCACCATGACCGAGACTACTTTGCAGACACACGCGGAGGAGATCCGCGACCGATTTGAGGACCATCTCGAATTGACCGTTGAGGACGTTGCATCGAGGCTCCGGACCCTTGTTGAGGAGTACAACGTCCCAACCGAGGAAGCCCGCCGAAGCGTCGTCAGCCATTATCTTGACCGTGCTGACATTGACCGCGACACGATTCAGTCTGATAGTGAGCAGACGCCAATCGGCGAGATTGATACCCCTGAGGAGTGGCTCACCGTCGAAGCAACGGTTGTTGAACTGTGGGAGCCACGTAGCGATGCCGTTGCACAGGTTGGGCTGCTTGGCGATCCAACTGGCACGATCAAATTCACCAAATGGGCGAAGTCCGACCTACCCGCCCTTACTGCTGGTGAGTCCTACCGGCTTCAAAACGTGGTCACGGATGAGTACCAGGGCCAGTACTCCGTTAAACTCAACCGAACAACGACAATTGAGTCGTTAGATCGCGAAATTGAGGCTGGTGATGATACCGATACCGTTGAGGGAGCGTTAATCGACATTCAGTCTGGCTCAGGACTGATCAAACGCTGTCCCGAGTCTGACTGTACCCGTGTCCTTCAGAATGGTCGCTGTTCTGAACATGGGGATGTGGATGGGGAGTTTGATCTTCGCATCAAAGGTGTTCTTGACGACGGAACCAATGCTCATGAGATCATCTTCGATCGGGAAAGTACCGAAGCACTGACCGGCATCTCGCTTGCTGAAGCCAAGGATATGGCCATGGATGCGCTTGATACAACTGTTGTTGTTGAGGAAATGCGATCCTCAATCCTCGGCCAGTACTATCGTGTTGAGGGCCCGACCTTAGGTCGGTATCTCCTTGTTGAGACATTCGAACCACTTGGGAGTCCGGAGTCTGTTGATGAACTGTTGATTAAAGCGAGGTCGATGTCCTCATGAGTCAGGCGCCGACCCGCGAGGTTGCCCGTCGCGTTTTCGCTCGGGAATTTAATAATGCGGCCTATACGTTCAAAGAGTCGGACGATGAACGCGCCCCGGTGTATGCGCTGTTACCAACCGGTGAGCGCGCCAACCGCGTTTTTTTCGTTGGCACTCTTACCGAGAAGGAGGATGTCGGAGACGACAGCGAGTACTGGCGTGGCCGTATTGTTGACCCAACAGGCACGTTCTTTGTTTACG
>JBEQBL010000036.1:0-12261 GCA_041639835.1 Salinarchaeum sp. | reverse complement strand
GGCTTCTGATCCCACATCTTGCACGCCCTCGTAGACCGAGCGAGCGACATCATCAAGCACTCCACGAGTTACCAGATCGGCGGTGGTATGTGCGGCTTCGTGCCAGACCCGGGCATTGACGTCAAAGTGCTGGTCGTCGTGGCCAAAGAAGGCCCCGATGATCCGTGACTCACTGCCATCACCAATCAGCCTGGTCTCGACATCCGACCGGGTCAGTCGACTCCCACAGTTCCCCTCAATCCACTCGATGGTGGCATATGTCTCAGCCAAGCCACGCTTGTGTGTGTAGGTGTATGTCGTCTCCCTCAGATCCTGAATTGCTCCATATTGAATGGTGCTGTTCTCTCCAGCAACGACCTCAACCAGGTCGCTGACATACTGTGTTGCTGGCTGGGCGTCGTCCTCAGCGCTATCCAGTCGGTGTAATACGGTGGCTGATGCTGATCCCTCAACGATAACAAGGGTCTGCTCAAAGACCGCCTGTGTATCTGTGGCGACTTCGGTCCGCAACGTTAGCTCCTCAACATCAACTCCTGATGGAATCCGGACGACTGTTCCAACGGTAAACAGCGCCGCCGACAAAGCGGTCAGATAGTTTTCCGTTGGATCGATGACCGACCCGAGATGGTCCCGTACCAGTTCCTCGTCTTCGGCGAGTGCCTCCTCGAAGGACTGGATGACAACCCCCTCCGTATTGGTCCCAACTTGCCGGCTAATCTCGGTTGATCCGGTTGGATCGTCGGGATCAAGCAGTTGCTCAAAGGGCAGCGCATCAAAGTCGGTCCATCGTCGCCCCGGGGTTTTGATGACATCCGGCAACGACAGCTCCGGGAGTGCATTCAGCGCATTCTGTCGTCGCTCACGGAGCCAGTCGGGCTCATCACGCTGGTCGGCAATCTGTTCGACTGTTGCCTCCGAGAGCCCCTGTGGAAGTTGTGTTGACATTATCCTAGTGACCCCTCCATTTCGAGCTCAACGAGGCGGTTCAGTTCAACCGCATACTCAATCGGCAACTCCTCAGTGATCGGCTCAATGAATCCAGAGACAATCATCTGCTTTGCGTCATCGTCATCGAGTCCACGGGACTGCAGATAGAAGATATCCTCATCACCAATCTTTCCGACGGTAGCCTCGTGTGCCACATCGACAGCCGACTCGTTGATCTCCATGTATGGCATCGTATCCGATGTCGACTCATTATCAAACATCAGTGCGTCACACTCAACGGCTGTCGAGGAGTTCTCAGCGCCATCGGCGATATGAACTAACCCACGGTAGTTCGTCCGGCCGCCATCCTTGCTGATCGACTTGGATTCGATCGTCGATTTTGTATCTGGCGCGTTATGATAGACCTTCGCCCCGGTATCAATATCCTGTCCCTCGCCGGCAAAGGCGATGGTAATGTGATTGTCGCTCGCACCGCGTCCACGGAGAATCGAGGATGGGTAGAGCATGGTCACTTCCGAGCCCATTGACCCGGACACCCACTCCATCCGACCATCTTCATCAACAATGGCGCGCTTGGTATTGAGGTTGTAGGTGTTTCGCGACCAGTTTTGCACGGTTGAATACTGGACGTGGGCGTTGTCCTTGACGAAGACCTCCACTCCACCAGCGTGGAGACTGTGCGTCGCATACTGCGGTGCCGAACAGCCCTCAATGTAGTGCACTTCGGCGCCTTCCTCGGCGATGATGAGGGTGTGCTCGAACTGCCCCATGCCCTCGGAGTTCATCCGGAAGTATGCCTGAACGGGCATTTCGACGGTCACTCCCTCAGGCACGTACACAAATGAGCCACCGGACCAGACAGCACCGTGGAGTGCTGCGAATTTGTTGTCCGATGGTGGCACACACTTGGTCATGAAGTATTCCTTGACCAAGTCGGGGTGCTCTTGGACGGCCTCGTCCATATTCATGAAGATAACGCCTTTTTCTTCCCACTGCTCCTGCATGTTCTGGTAGACAACCTCCGACTCATACTGGGCGCCAACGCCTGAGAGAGCCTTCTGCTCGGCCTCCGGAATGCCCAGCTTGTCAAAGGTATCCTGAATGTCGTCAGGCAACTCATCCCAGTCATCAACGCCAGTTCGCTCGTCCACGTCGGGGCGGATGTATGGGACAATCTCATCGATGTCAAGGCCGGATAGGTCCGGCAGCCCTGGCCAGTCCTCCGGCATTGGCATCTGCTTGAACTGCTCTAGTGCACGAAGGCGACGCTCAAGCATCCACTCCGGCTCATCTTTGTCTTCGCTGATCAGCCGGACAACTTCTTCGGTAAGCCCGGTATCGGACTTAACCGCTGCTCGCTGCTCTTTTTTGAAGGCGAACCGTTCTTCGGTATCGGTCTGCTGTAGGTGTTCTTCGGAGCTCATGATTGTAGTGATATGGTGTGCCGCTGTGATCGGGTCATTGTCTCATCCGCTGCAATGACCAGGGTCTGATTGTGGCAACGATGCGTCTTCATGCCGCCTCGTAGGTTTCCTCACGGACCCACTCATAGCCGCGATCTTCAAGTGTTTCGGCTAACTCGCTGCCGCCGCTTTTTGCAATCTGGCCGTCGAGCATGACATGGACACGATCCGGCTCGACGTAATCGAGGATTCGCTGATAGTGAGTGATCTGTAGGATGCCAGTTCCTTGTTCGTCTCGAAGGGCATTGATTCCCTTGGAGACATCCTGGAGTCGATCAATATCAAGTCCTGAGTCAATCTCATCAAGGACAGCTACCTCCGGTTCTAACAGTGAGGCCTGCAATACCTCGGCCTGCTTTTTTTCTCCGCCGGAGAATCCCGCATTGAGATACCGTCGTGCGAAGGCCTCGTCCATGTCAAGACGGTCCATGCGGTCGCTAAGCAGTTGTTGAAACTCCGCAACGCCCACCTCTCCGTCATCCTGTGGGCCTTCCATCGGGGAGGTTTCATATCCTGCTTCATCCTCGTCCTCGGCTTCCGCTTGTGCTTCGTCTTCGTCCTCGAAGAGTTCCTCACGTTCCTCAAGTTTGGCGTTCAGGGCCGTCCGCAGGAAATTCGATAGGGTGACCCCCTCAATCTCCGCAGGGTACTGAAAGCCGAGGAAAATACCCAAGGCGGCCCGTTCATTTGGCTCAAGATCCAGCAGATCCCATGTCCGCTTTTCGGCTGGGAGATCCGCATACTCTTCATCATCAAGATGTAGTGTTATGGACCCACCGGTCACCTCGTAGGCAGGATGCCCTGCGATGACCTTTGCAAGTGTCGATTTTCCGCTTCCGTTTGGGCCCATAAGTGCGTGAATTTCGCCGGCGTTGACCTCCAAGTCGACGCCGCGGAGGATATCTTCGCCACCCTCCTCGGCAACTTTGGCTTCGAGGTTTGTGATTTCAAGTTGTGCCATGATGAGACGGTATCGAATGCAGGTGCGTCATACCCATAATGCTTTCGTATCATCTCAAAGTTGAATTCAGAATTCGGAAAATAATTTTTAGTTCGATCAATTTTCGGGGGAATACAGCGGCTACATGAACTGTCCAAGCCCGGTTTGTTCCTGTCCGCTCCGGACCTCCTCCCAAGAGACATCCAGTGCTTCGAGAATCCGCTCGATCGGTCCTTTCAGTGTTTTATCCAGCATCTTCTCCCAGTCAATTTCAAACTCATCCGGAAGTTGATCAGCATATTCAAAACAGATCACGTCCGGATCCCGTTTGAACTCCCGATAGAGGTCATTTTCCTGCGGATCAAGCTCATTTTTCTGTTCCATCCGCCGGAAAAACTCCGGATGTACCTTCTTGAGATAGACCCGCTTGGGTTTGCTTCCGCGATTGAAGTTTGTCCCCAACAGCAAGTTGGCATAGCGAGCTCCTCGAACCTGTGCCGTGTCGGTATCATAGTTTGTGAGTCGCTTGCCAATTCCGCCGGGGATTGCAACCTCTTCTGGGTCTAATTCACCCTCTAAGACATTGTCAATGATCTCATGTAGATACTCGGTCACAGCGTTAATATCATCTCCGTAGACAATTCGCTCGATGACCTCCCGCTGTACCTCCTTTGTAATCGGTGCAATATCCGAACGCTGGTACTCGAAGCCGGTGATATCAACCGTATCGACGTCCTTTCCTTCTGACCAGACGATATGACCAGCGTATCGCTTTTTCTTTCCCGCCTGGAAAAATCGCCGATAGAGCTTCTCAAACTCGATTTGGAACCGATGTTCGTGGGCGTTTAATTCCTCTTTAGCAAAGTGGTCATACGAACTGTTGATATGTTTCTCAATATCAAATGACTGTTCAATGGCTCCATCCTTCGAGACCTCATCACCCAACTCTAACATGACACTATCGGTGTCACCATATACGACCTCATGTCCGATTTCATTGGCGGCCGCTTCGGTATGGCTAATTACCTCTCGCCCCGTCGCCGTTACGGCGGCGCCCATCTCCTTATCATACAGGCGGAACCGGTCCCATCCCAAGACCCCATAGAGTGATTGTCCAACCCACTGGAAGGTCCCGTTTCGCCCAGCAAGCAACGTGTGATTGTCCTCAACTGTAACACAGTAGGCCCCGTCCTCAGCCGTGCTTCGTGCGCTATCTTGCTGTACTTCGAAGGTCGCCGTTGCGTCCTCATCGCCGGTAATTATCCACGTTTCCTCCGCCGTTGTGTATGATACCGCAATTCCAAGTTGTGTTGCTAACCGGAGCAGATCATCTCGCAAGCACGCGTCTGTCGTCTGATACTGCCAGGTCGTTGACTCATCATGGCCTCTGGCCGCAAGGAGGGCGCTCAGGAACTGCCGTTTACGCTGTGCTGAGGCTTTAAACACAAGTGTCGGGATCTGCTTGTTCTTCTGAGTCAAGCCACAGCGTTCAGCAACAAAAGTAACGACCCTCTGATCCGAGCATATCACGCGTTGCTCAGTGCTATGGTATTGGTCAGTTACTGCGTCGAGGATCGTCGTCACGTGTTCCTGTGTACCTGCCGGAGTCCTCAGTACCAGCTGTTGAGTTGCCTGTTCTGCCTGGGTAATCTCACCGGCTGCAATTGACCACCCCAGCAGCTCAAGTACCCAGTCTGTGTCAGCACTACGCTGCTGTGGTTGGTGCTGCTGGGAATCATACACTGCTATGCCTCCGTCAGGAACGGTCATCGCCGGCTCCGTCTGCCCAGCATACATGGCGCCGATATCGAGTGTATCTGTCAGCGTTCCCGCATGATCGAACGTCCACTCATCGGGCAGTTCATAGCCCGTGGTCGCCGCGAGATTCCCGGCCTCAACAAACTCAAAATCTGTCTCTGTCCCCGTTTCCCGGACTAGCATCCGGTGATTTGGCGTTACCCGAAAGTCAATCTCGTCTGTCTTGATATCTACAAGCTCGCCGTTGTAATCCGGATATGCCCAGGTCTCTGTTACCGCCTTTTCCTCCATTTCCAAGGTGTCTGGATTAATTGAGTAGACAGTATCCCCCGTTTCCAAGGCCTGGATGTTGCGAACGCCCTCCGGCGTAAGGACATCTGTATCCGGGGTGAAGCAGTTCATAATTACCTTCACGGCAGCTTGCTGGCGATCAAACCGCTCATAATCCTGCGACCCGGGGCTGTGCTGATTGCGCCGTTCTTTTTTTGTCTCCCGTTCGGCGAGTAGCTCATCAACCATTTCCCTGATGACTCCATCGGGGGATTTCTGGAACCGGGTCCCGTTTGGCGCACGGTATGTCTCCCCATCGTAGGTATCCGGATCAACGCGGGTTTCCGGTGACGCATTAATCGTCACCATACACATCGGATATAGTGATTGGCCAACCCACTGGAAGTGTCCATTACGACCGGCAAGCACGACGTGATTGTCCTTGGCGGTGAGACAGTAGACGTTCCCGTTGTGTTCCTCTACGGTGGCGTCTGTTGCCTTTGTGAACGATCCATGCGCTTCGGTTTCAATCTGCCATGTTCCATCAGACTGGTTGGCGACTGTTGGATGCTTGCCACAGCGGATAATGAGATCAACAATATCGTCCCGCAGGGTTTCACTCGTTGTTTGGAGTATCTTGTCGTCTGTCTTTTTTCCACTATCTTGGATGCTTCTTAGAAGATCTTTCAGTACGGCACCATCAAGATCAAACACCCACTCCGGCAGACGGGACTCAGTTTGCTTACTGCCGCAGGTCTGTGTAAACCATGCAACGAGCGCCGGATGTGTAATGCGTATCTCATCGCCCTCAACGACGTACTCGATGCCCATCCGATCGAGCAACTCGGTACGCTGTGTGGTCCCCCCCTGCTGTGAGAGGCGTATCTCACCAGCTGTACGGTCACCAGTCCCGTCAGTAATATACCAGCCGATGAGTTGTAGCCAGTCGTCCATCGCAAAGGTCGGCGGAAGTTCCTCACGATGCTCTGTATCCGTCAACATGACCTGATCGGCGTATTCGGTAAGCTCCTCCTGGTGGGCATGGAATGTTTCAACAGGAAGCTGATACCGATGAAGCTGCTGTGTGAGCCCCCCTGTAGTTGTTCTGGCCGTTGGTATTACCTCGGCCACCTCCGAGGACACCTGCTGGGAAAGCTCCTGTGTGGTTGTGTCCCCGTAGACAACAACATGCCCCTGGTCGATCGCATCGAGTAACACAAACTGCTCCGGATTGGCCCCCGCCACTGGCTGATGTGTGGGGAATGTATACTGGTCTGTATCGGCCAGGTCCCGATACTCCATAAACTCGACATCCTCAGGAGATTGTGGGCTCTCATCATCTGTCTTCCCGACGAGAAATCGGTGATTTTCGGTTATCTTGAAATCATACGTCTCCCCGCGTAGATGATGAAGTTCCCCGAATGTGTTATCGTATGCCTGCGTCTCCACGGCAGGTTTGATCTCACACTCCAATGTTTCGGGATTTAGCGTATACACCGGATCGCCAACCTCAATCTCGGTGATCTGTTTCATCCCCTCCGGCGTGAGAATGTCAGTATCACCGCTGAAACACTTTAGATCGAGAACGCTTACCATTTCCCGAACGCCGGTAATTGGATCAAAGACCGCGCCACCCTCATAGTCCTCACTGTCATGTTTGCCCTTCGATGGTAGCACAAAGTCTCCATGGACCTTATGCAGCACATACATATCCACTGCATCGCCAGGTGTTGTGGCGTCTTCGAGTTTGCACCCGACAAACGATCGAACCTCATTCCAGAAGGGAATAATATCCTGGGTCCGATTGAGCTCAACACACAACTCGACATCACGGAGATTATACTCAAGTAGCCGCTCAGGGTCGGATTCCCACAAATCACCAATATCGCCTGGATACCGCTCTTTCCCGACATCGAGTTCCATCTCGGCGACGTCATCAAGACGGTAGGAATCCAGTTCGGTAAACTTCGTCCGCTGGTAGGCATAGAGCAGGTCAAATACCACTCGGCCTTTGACACTCGGGCCGTTCCAGTCGGACCGCCAGACCTCACTAACTCGTGAGAGTCGTTCAATATCAAGATCGTACTCCGTTTGTGGATTCAACTGCTCAAGTCGGTCAAGCAGATAGGGCGCATCAAAGTCGGTAAAGTTCCACCCTGAAAGGACATCGATATCTTTGGTCTCGACATAGTTAATAAGATCCGCAAGCATTGCTGCCTCCGTCTCAAAACTCCGAATCGCAAGCTCTGGGCCTCCTGAGAGAAACTCATAGTTCGCGAGATCGGCTGGAACGGTCCCCTCGCCATCGGGTGCCTTGTAGAGCCAGCACACATACTGATTGCTGAATGCATCATGAGCGGTTAAACAGACAATCGGCTCTTCGCCGTCCTCTGGAAACCCATGTCGGTCATCAACCTCAATATCCAGCATACAGACCCGCGGTTCTGTGATCAGTTCCGTCGGAGTCACCTCTTCATGATGAACAAGCAGTGTCCCCGTCTTATCGCGTCGCTCCGGAACCCGAATGCCGCTGTTAATATCCTTATCGATCAGGAATCGATCCGGAAATAGAATATCAGCCTCATAATGATCGAAGTCGTTTCGGATTTCCCCAACATCCCGTGGTGTCTGGCCGTAGATTTTGATCAACTGCTCTTCACGAATACTCTGATATGGCGTCCCCTCATCGTCGGTTTCCTCCCAGCCTGTGACTCGATCATAGCTGGCAAGATCCGCCTCAGTAACAGTTGCTGCTGGGGCATAGAAATACGGACGAAAGCCGTTAACTCGAACATGCTCGGCCGTCCCATCAGCCGTTCGCCCAAAGATATGAATAATAGGCCGCTCCTCGTCGCCGCGGCCGGCAATGGTATAATCAACCTGTGTGATACCAAGTTCAATGGTTCCAGTCGCTTCCGGAAGCGTATCGCGCGCCGGGTCAATCACCCGGTCACTGTCTCCCGAACCGGCCCCTGCGACGGCTCGCGCCTCCGCCTCCGGCCGGTCTGTGGCGAAGTCTCCAAGGGACTGCTGTCCCGCATCGGTCATGCCACTGTAGTAACCAGCCCATGATCAAAAAGGCCGTTACTTCTTCGGCTCTTCAGCGTGGCCGCGCAACCACGGCTAAGTGATCCTCGTGCATCGGGTCTAATCGTGCCTGCCGAAGAAGCTCATATTCCTCGCTGAGTGTTTCTTTGGCCGTTGCAAAAACTTCCTCCGGCTCGGCGGTCACATCCTCACTGCGTGCTTTCAACGCAAGAATTAGTCGCCCATCAGGCGCCAGAAACTGCTTATTAGCCACGGCAACGGTCGCCTGTCCCTGCGTCGCGACATCCTGAATCACCGCATCAACGTTTGCCTCAACGATATGTGCATATGTCCGTGGTTTTCGGGCGTCTTTAAGTAGTGGAATGAGATTTGACCGACTCTCGGCGACCGACAGCAGGTCTCTGACTGGGCGTGGGGCAAACTCAATAGCATATGTTGGGCCCGCAAAGTCAGCCACATGACTCACTGTTGTCCCGCTTGCGGCGCCAAGATACAGCACCGTTTCACCGCCAGCGAGTCCGGTTGCAAGATCGTTGGTAAGCATTGCTCCGAGTTTTGAGCGGCTTGGCTCCCATCGTCGCCACCCATCATCCGTCTGTTCACCGTAGACCGGTGGTCCCTGCGTAGCCAACGCCTGCTCGTCGCCAAACTGTCGATACTCGACACCTGTTGGCAACCGGGTTGTCATGCTGTTTCACCTCTGGCTTGAATCGTTTCCATCCGATCAGCCAACTCGGCATCTAACTCGGGACGACGATCTCCGGCATAATGGTCGATTCGGGCGGCGATAGTCAACTTCCCAGCAACAGCCCGTGCCGCTGAGCCCCGCTCTTCAGGATGGGTGCCCCGCACATACTCATGTGTATAGATCACCCCGTGTTTGGGGGACGGTGCTTCTCCACGTAAGTGTGCAAATAGGGCATCTTCGGCGCCTAATACTTGCACCGTGCTTGATGGCATCTTTGCCAATGACTCCAATCCGCCTGCTAAGGCAATTAGTCGGGCAGCAAGAATCGGTCCCGCAAGCGCGGTCAGATTCGGCGCGACGGAGGGGGCATGTCGCTTAATCGCAGTTTCAATGGCCGTAGCTTCCTCATGTAACTCAACGCAACGACGCCCAAGAGCCTTGAGTCGCTGCCCGACGGGATCTGCTGGCTCATGATTGGCGACCATGCGTGCATATCCAATCCCATGCCCGGACTCCGCAAGTCGACTGCTGCCCCACTCGCTGACCCGCTCGGCAAGCTCGTTTGCTTGCCGTTGACAGTCATCCAATGACCGTAACATATGGATTAACTGCTGATCATCTGCTCGCTCGTGTTCCCGCACTGCGTCTCGGGTCGCCTCAATAGCAACTGTTTGAAGCCACTCATAGTAAGCTGCCTCATCATCAACAGCCCCAGCCGCCACAGCTTTGCTGGGCCAGCCCGCCGGTGCATCGGCCTTTCCGTCCCGAAGTGCCGTCTTGGCTGTGTCCCGATCCGCAGGGGTGGCGTCCGCGAACCAGCCCTGATCCTGCTCGCTCATGTCCTGCGATTGGTGACCGGTTCGTATATTGGTTCGTATCCTATCGGCTGCCCCGGTGTTTTCCAGCGCCAGATGTAAACTCTTGGCCGCCCCCATACTGTCGATGGCGACCCCAACAACCCGTAACCGGCTGTCTGCGGATGATAGCTTGTATCTCCGTCAGCACGCCGATAATCCCGTCAACTGGCAACCCTGGGACGATCGCGCCTTCCAGACCGCCCAGCAACATGATGTGCCGGTCTTTCTGTCTATCGGGTATGCCGCCTGTCACTGGTGTCATGTGATGGCTGAGGAGTCATTTACCGACGCCGCGACGGCCACACAGCTCAACGAGCAGTTTGTTCCAATTAAACTTGATCGCGAGGAACGACCTGATATCGATCTTGTTTACCAGCAACTATGCCAATCTGTCACTGGGTCCGGTGGCTGGCCGCTGTCTGTCTGGCTGACGCCCGATGGACGACCATTTTCGATTGGCACCTATTATCCAGCAGCCAAGCGCCACGGTCGACCGGCCTTTCAGGACGTGCTCACTCAGATGACAACCACATGGACGGAGGATCGATCACAGATTACTCGCCGAGCCAGCCAATGGACTGATCAGTTGCAGACGGCGTTTGCGCCGCCGGATGCATCCACGGCGGCCCCGATAACAACGCCGATTCGGACCGTCGCTGACGCGGCTGTTGACGCTGCTGACCGTACACACGGTGGTTGGGGACGACGCACTAAATTCCCCAGCCCACGACGCATTGAAACACTGCTTGTGGCTCATGAGATGGCCCCCTCCGACGACACAGCCTATCGTGATGTTCTCACCACCACGCTGACAGCAATGGCTGATGGTGGCATTTATGACCATCTTGACGGGGGCTTTCACCGCTATGCAACGGACCGTGACTGGACCGTGCCTCACTTCGAGAAAATGTTGTACGACAATGTCGAACTCGCACGGATCTACGCGCTTGCCGCTGCGGTCACCGACCATGATCGCTTCCAGCAAGTTGCTATTGAGACGCTTGATTTTATCGAAGCGTCATTTTTGACCCCGGATGGCGGCCTTTACAGCACGCTTGATGCCCGCAGTCCCCTGCCAGATGCTCCGGATGATGCCGCTGTTGAAGGAGGGTTCTACACCTGGACTCCGGCGGAAATCGACGCTGCTCTGTCTGCTGACTGGGCCTGTGATCTTATTAAGCAGCGCTTTGGTGTGACAGCTGCTGGTGATATTGATGGCCGATCGGTGTTACGCATTGAGACGTCCATTGAGACACTCGCAACGGAGTTTGACCGGTCCCCGGCTGTTGTTCGTGAGACACTCAAGCAGGCTACTCACCAACTTGCTCGTCATCGGTCTCAGCGTCCGTCTCCCCAGCGGGATGATAAAATTATCAGCGCGTGGAACGGGCTTGGAGCACAGGCCTTTGCCACCGCTGCTGCTATCCTTGATACGCCTGCGTATGCAGCCCGTGCGACGGACATTCTGTCTGTTATCCAGGATCGACTCTGGGACCGTTCGGACCGCTATCTCATGCGGCGACTTGTTGGCGATACCCCGGCGTATCCGGGTGTTCTCTCGGACTATGCCTTCCTCGGCCTTGGCGCGTTGGCAACCGCTACGGTGGCCGATAGCCAATCTCATCGTCAGTTTGCGGTCGACCTAGCGACTGCCATTGAGCGCCGATTCTGGGATCCCGATTCGGAGCGGCTCTATTATGCCCCCGAAACAGCCGAGTTGCTCCCTGTTCGCCCTGTTGAGGTTGCCGATCGATCGGTCCCAGCAAGCCAGGGAGCAGCAGCAATGGTTCTTGAGGCCGTTGACCCACTGGTTGACCACACTCGGTTTGGTGATATCGCTACAGCTGTGACCACCACCGCTGGTCCAGCGATCACTGATCGGCCCCTGTCACACCCGACGATGGCACTTGCAGCCGGCGGCCGACATCCTGGCTCTCCCCTAATAAACAGTATATAGCGGTGCCTGCCACAGGGCTTGCCCTTACGATAATTCACCGCCCGACCGGGTGGCTTATGCCCATTGCTCGCCTTTTTAATAGCGTAATGCTACTTGTTCGCGGCCAGGCTGGCGGGACAGCACTTACTGGGACCGTCTATGAGCGTGATGAACAGGCCCCTTCTTTTGAGGGTGCCCCGAATCATAGCCTTCCTTTTGTCTGGGTCTGTGACGAGTTTTATGCTGTTGACAGCGGTGGGATTGTTCAATCAATCGACGGTGAGGACATCAACATTGCATTTGAATCCCCGCTGCCCCGTGGTTTTCGGACTCGACAGGAAGCTATCACTGCC
>JBEQBL010000035.1:0-12350 GCA_041639835.1 Salinarchaeum sp. | reverse complement strand
TTCGTCTCCGCGCGCACTTGTAACCGATCCAACGGTCGTTGCTGTGCCAACGGTCAACATCAGCGGTTCCCCCGTTGTGATCTCCTCGACTTCGGTGCCAACAACACGGTCCAGAAGTTCGACATCCATCGTGAACTGTTCATGTGTTGGTGGCAAGGTCCCTGGCGGACCCGCAACCTGTCCGGCTAGGGCATCTCCCTTTGTCAGGGCTGGATCAAGCCCGGTGCCAACACCCAGCAGTCCGCCGGGGGTTGCCTCATCAACGGTTTCGCCGCCAGCCTGCAGGGAGCGGACGGTGGTCGTAATCGGCTGATATTCCGACTGACCGCCGGAGTCAACCTCACGTCCTGGATGAATCTCAATATCGGTGTCAGGCGTGAGCGTGCCGCGGACGAGACTGCCACCAAGCACCCCGCCGAGTAGATCCTCCCAGGTTGTGCCTGGACGATTGATATCGAAACTCCGGGCGACCTGCATGCGTGGATCAGCGGCCGGATCACGCTCTGGCGTCGGAATTGCATCCTCAATGGCCTCAATAAGGAGATCAATGTTTACCTCCTGTTGGGCACTGATTGGCACAATAGGGGCATCTTCGGCGACGGTTCCACTGACAAACTCCTTGATCGCGGCAGCATTCTCACGGGCCTGATCCCGATCAACGAGATCGATCTTATTCTGCGCGATAACGATGTTCTCGACCCCAATGATATCAAGTGCCATCAGATGCTCCTCGGTCTGTGGCTGTGGGACCGGTTCATCAGCGCTGATCACCAGCACTGCCCCGTCCATAATCGCTGCCCCGGAGAGCATCGTTGCCATCAGGGTCTCGTGTCCCGGCGCATCGACAAACGAGACTGTTCGGACATGCTCGCTGTCGGATCCATCCGGACACGTTGAGGCGACGGTATACTGCTCGGGCCCCTCAACGCCAGGACACCGGCGAAACGTCGTATCTGCATAGCCAAGTCGAATCGATATACCCCGCTTGAGCTCCTCGGAGTGCTGATCAGTCCACTCGCCACTCAGGGCCTGGACCAGGGTTGTCTTACCATGGTCCACGTGACCGACCAGCCCAATGTTGACCTCCGGGTGTCGCTGAGAACCTGCCATAGCCGAAGTAATCGTAGTAAGAATTGGCTCCGAGCACCTGATAAACCTACTGTTCTATACGCGTGTCGGTATTCCTAAACCTACTGCTTGTATACCCCGGCATATGCTTATTGAGACCCGTGAGGAGGTCGCCGATGCGTTAACGGCGGCCTTGGAAGCGCGGTCGCTTCCGACCACTGACGTCGGTTTAGAACGTCCTCCGGAGGATGTTGATGCCATTGTTGCCTCAAGCGTTGCCTTTCGATTAGCCGGCGAAGTTGGAGCCCCACCACCGGCGGTTGCTGCTGATCTAGCCGAGGCAATTGACGTTGAGTCATTGCAGTATATCGACCGGGTTGAACAGGCTGGTCCATATCTCAATTTCTTTGCCGCCCCAGCCTACTTTGAGGCGACTCTTCAGGCCGCTGGCCCCGAGTTCGGACATCGACCGGCTCAGGATCAATCGGTTGTTGTCGAGCATACAAGCGCCAATCCCACGGGACCGGTCCATGTTGGCCGAGCCCGCAATCCAATTGTTGGCGATGCCGTTGCCAATCTGCTTGAGTATGCCGGCTATGATGTTGATCGACACTACTATGTTAACGATGCCGGACGCCAGATCGCCGTTTTCACCTGGGCCTACGAGACCTTTGATGAAGACGATCTCAACACAACCCCGGCTCGTGACCGGATTGAATATGATCTTGTCCGCTACTATCGGAAAGGCAATGACTTTCTTGAGCAGGCCTCGGAGGACGAGGTTCAAGCGGCCGAAGCCGAGATTCAGTCACTTATGCAAGGGCTTGATGCCGGTGATGCAGATGCCTACGAGCGTGTGAGTGCTGTTGTCGATCAGGTCCTTGATGGAATGCAAACCTGTCTTGAACGACTTCCGGCAACGTTTGACGAATTTATCAAAGAAACCCAATTTATGCGCAACGGGGCCACTGAGGATGTTGCCGAACGACTCAAGGACAGTCCCTATGCTGTCTATGAGGACGATGCCTGGCAACTCGTGCTCGATGAGTGGGATATCGACAAGAATCTCGTCTTCCTCCGTTCGGACGGCACGACGCTTTACACAACGCGGGACTTGGCCCATCATGAGTGGAAATTTGACAACTATGATGCGGCTGTGACTGTCCTTGGAGAGGATCACAAACTTCAGGCGGATCAGCTTGATGCTGCCTTGGAGATTCTTGACAACGATATTGGTGATCTTGAGCATGTTATTTATTCGTATGTGAACCTCCCAGAGGGGAGGATGTCAACTCGTGCGGGTACCGGTGTCCAGCTGGATGATCTGTTGGATGAGGCGATTGATCGGGCTCGTGAGGAGGTCACCGACCGTCTTGGCGACCGCATCCGCGATGACGATCTTGACGAGGCGGATATTGACCGAATTGCCCGTCAGGTTGGTATTGGCGCTGTACGCTATGATATTGTCTCCAAACAACCTGCCAAACAGATCACCTTCGAATGGGATCGCGCGCTTGATTTCAATGCGCAGTCAGCACCGTATGTCCAGTACGCTCATGCCCGTTGCTGCGGTATTCTCGATGCGGCCGCCGACGATGGGCTGGCGATTCCCGATACGCCCTCGATTGAGGGGGACCTTGCGCCGGCTACCGAAGCCCTGCTTCATGAACTAGCGCGCTTCCCGGCAGTGATTGAGGATGCAACCGATGAACTTGAACCGCACACGATTGCGACGTACACACGAGAGCTAGCTGATCAGTTTAATACCTTTTACCGAGAGTGCCCGGTTATTGATGCTGACCCGCAACAGCGCGCCATCCGGCTTGGGGCTGTTGCGGCGACTCGCCATGCCCTTGCCAATGGGCTCGATATTCTTGGTGTTGCAGCGCCTGAATCGATGTAACGTACTGCTGTCGGCTGCCAATATTCGATACTCGCTTATCGATAATTTCCCCCGCTACGGGAGCAGCCAAGAGAGAAACCCGCCGCTGTCCTTGGAGTCTGTCTTCTCCTGGTGGTCCTCGGTGTCGTCTGCCGGTGGTGTCTCCGCTGTCGTGGCTGGCTTACTCGTTGTTTGTGTGTCTGCTGTTGTCTGTGCTGAAGACGGCGTGGGCTCTGTGTCGTCAAAATCAAGCACGGGTTCGATAGTATTCTGCTGGCCGACAGCCCGTGATTCCTGTTGTAGCTGTTCAATATCGACTGCTGACTTTGTGCTATCTGTATCAGGTGTCGATACCTGATCATCAGGGGCCTCGCCGACGGTATACTCAGCTCCGACTAATTGTCCGGCAAGACGGCGAAAGGCACCAGCAGCTGGGGCCCCAGGCGTATGCTCAATGACCGGTTGCCCGTCCGCAAGTGCCTCTCGGACTGTCGCATCAGCCGGAATTACACCAAATAGCGACACTCCAAGCGTTGTTGCCATTGCCTCCGGAGATAACTGATCTTCCGATCGATGCTGGTTGACAACAACCCCTATTGGCTGGGTCCCGGCTCGCCGAACCAGTTCCCGTGTTCGTTCGACATTTTCCTTGGCTGCCTGATCGGCTGTTGTCACAAGAATCGCCCCGTCGACAATCTCAAGCGGGACAACAGTATCATAGCTCACCCCCGCCCCGACATCCACAAAGACATACTCGAATCGTTCCCGAAGTCGGGCTAGTGCTGTCCGTAGGGCGTCAGTCTCGGTTGTTGCATATGTCTGTAGGCTGTCCCCAGCCGGCACAACCGTCAGGTGCTGATTCCACGCATAGCATGCGGCAGTGACAGGGACTTCCCCCGCTAAGACATCATACAGCGTTGCCTCAACGGTATCCACCGTGCCATGGTCGGACACTGCAAGTACCGTCGCTAAATTGGCCATCCCAAGGTCGGCATCAACGACGGCGACGTCATATCCAAGTTCAGCGACCGCCGCCGCAAGATTGGCAGCGACTGTGGTTTTCCCGACGCCGCCTTTCCCGCTTGCGATGGCGTAGACGCCCTGCTTACGATGATTCGGTTGCGTGATCCCATCGCTGTCGGCGGTCATCTCCGTATCTGTCCAGAGTCCGGACGGGCTTAAAAACGCCGCGACGCTCCGACCGTGACCGGAATGTCAACAGGTACTTACTTCCCCCGCAGTTATTATCTCCGATGTCTGAACAGGAGGCCGACATGGACTCCGACCGTCGGGATTACGAGTACCGACGGGTTATCGAGGAGTTGCAAGAGTATGAGGGATCTGGCACACAGTTGGTGACCATCTACGTCCCTCCGGACACACAGATCAGTGAAGTTACTCAACATGTAACCACCGAGTACAGCGAGGCCTCCAACATCAAATCAAAGCAGACCCGAACAAACGTTCAGGACGCCCTTTCCTCAATCAAAGCCCGACTGCAGTATTACGATACACCGCCGGATAATGGAATGGTGCTGTTCTCCGGGGCCATTGACACTGGTGGTGGACAGACCGATATGGTCACTAGGGTGCTTGAAAACCCACCACAGCCAATCCAGTCGTTCCGATATCACTGTGACTCGGAATTTCTGACCGAACCGCTTGAGGAAATGCTCGCGGACAAGGGACTGTATGGCCTTGTTGTCCTTGACCGCCGTGAGGCAAACGTCGGATGGCTGAAAGGCAAACGTGTTGAGCCGGTCAAATCAGCCACGTCGCTTGTTCCCGGGAAACAGCGCAAGGGGGGACAGTCAGCACAACGATTTGCCCGTCTTCGATTAGAAGCCATTGATAACTTCTATCAGGAAGTCGCTGGGATGGCTAACGATCTGTTTGTTCCTAAGCGCCACGATCTTGATGGCGTGTTAGTCGGTGGACCCTCACCAACCAAAGACGAGTTTCTTGATGGGGATTATCTCCACCACGAACTCCAGCAGAAGGTCCTTGGCAAGTTTGACGTTTCGTATACTGACGAGTCCGGCTTGTACGATCTCGTTGATGCCGCCGAGGAGGCGCTTGCGGATGCCGAGATCATGGAGGACAAACGGCTGATGAATCAGTTCTTCGAGGAACTCCATGGCGGCGAGTTGGCAACCTATGGCTTTGTCCCCACCCGTCGCAACCTGATTATGGGCGCCGTTGATACGCTGTTGTTAAGTGAGGATCTCCGACAGGACGTTGTGGTCTATGACTGTGAGTGTGGCAACACCGACTACGAGCTCATTGACCAGCGCCACTCGACGCCAGAACATGAGTGCTCGGAGTGTGGCCAGCCCGTTGACCCAACAACCCGTGAGGATGCCGTCGAGCATCTGATCAATATTGCCGAACAGCGTGGCACTGAGGTGGCGTTTATTTCGACTGACTTCGAGAAAGGCGAGCAGTTGTACAATGCCTTTGGGGGCATTGCGGGTATTCTTCGCTACTCAACCGGCGTTTAGGCTACCACGTCGTGCTTGCCATCAATTCACAGGCTATCGGGGCAACGTCGTGGGGCCTGCCTTTGAGGTGGTTCACGCTGAGAGGAGTTGTATAAGTTGCTGTCGCCGTCGCGGGAGATCAACAGCTGGCTCCAGTGTTTCGTCTGCTGCCAGTCGCTCAAGCAACAGGAACACATCAACTCCCTCCGATTCGAGCGTTGTCACAAGCGATTCAATCTGCTCGCGATTGGTTGCTAAAGATGCGAGTAATCCAATAAGTAATACCGCTCCAACACCGGAGTCACCCTCTGGATAGATCGGTGTAATCTGTGTTGGTGACTGTGGCTGCTCACCACCGGGCCAGATCCGGAGACAGCGTTCACACTGGGTAATCCGGCTAGCTTGGGTGGGCGCATATTCACGATAAGATGCCGGGACCGACAGTGCGACTCCGGCATCCGGATGATCCGGACAGGACATATGATTAGCTATGCAGTGGACTGGCAAACGGATATCGGATCAGCCGACGCTGTTTTGAGCTACCCAGAGCGATACCGTTATGCGCTGGACGCAAAAATTTATACATAATGACTGTCGTGGCGACTGTGGGACTCCCGGGAAGCGGTAAAGGTGAGGCGGCAACCGTCGCCAAAGAACTTGACATCCCGGTGGTTACGATGGGGGATGTAATCCGGGAGGAATGTCGTAATCGCGGGCTTGATCCAGCCGTTGAGCATGGCCATGTCGCAAGGGCACTACGCGAGGAACACGGTCCGGGGGCGATTGCTGAACGATCACTTCCGATGATTGAGGCCGCCTTAGAAGACAGCGACACAGTGCTTGTTGATGGGATTCGCAGTGATGCCGAAGTTCGGCAGTTTGAAAATGCATTTGACACGTTTGTACTCATCAGTATTGAGGCTCCGTTTAATGTCCGTCAACAACGACTTGCGGCTCGTGACGGTGACGTCTCCGCTGAGTCACTTGATGACCGTGATGCGCGTGAACTTGGCTTCGGTATGGACAAAGCAATGCAACAAGCTGATGTTCACATTGAGAACACCGATAGTTTAGAGGCCTATCGCAATCGTATCTGTGAACTGCTTACCGGACAGCCTGTTGAACAATGATCCGACGCGTTAATATCCAGATTACCGCCCCTGTTTACGAAACGGAGGTTGTTGACCGGGTTGAAACAGCTATTCGCAATCTCTTTCCGGACGCTGAGATCACCCATCACGACGACGAAGTTGTTGCCACTGCGCGATCAATGGATGAACTCGCGACGCGCTTGCGCGATCAGAAAATCCTTGACACTGCCCGTGAGCAGTTCCTTAAGAGTCGTCGCGAAGACAGCTTCTCATTTAGCTTGAAAAAGCAGGCGGCGTTTATTGGTGTTGTCAACTTTGCGGTTGGATCAGCCGATGAACTTGGTGAATTGACTGTTCAGGTTCGCGTTGATCAGCCGGATGTCGACTCCTACATTGATCATATTGCTCCGCCAACGGCTGATGGTGAACCGGTTGACAACTGAGTTCCCTCTCTTCTATATACTCATACGTACCCGGACATACGCCACTATATAGATATTGTCTATCGTATATATCTATTAGTATTGTATTTATACAATCCTCCAATAGATGCCTGTAGCGTGGTCCCGTGGGACTCGCTCCCACTCCGGGGGTTTCCCATTGACACAATCAAACCGGCCTCACGATGCGCTCACTCACCCATGGCAACAGAGCAACACGGCATCAACACCGACGATTCGCTGATCACAACAGAGGTACAGACAGACACAAGCACCACGGCAACACATCCTGATCGAACGATCGTCTCGTTTGACGATGTTGATGTTTTCTACGGTGACGAACAGGCTTTGACGGATGTTTCAATCGAGATTCCCGAAAAGAAGGTAACGGCGATTATTGGGCCGTCTGGATGCGGGAAATCAACGTTTCTTCGATGTATTAACCGGATGAACGATCTTGTTGATTCGGCTCGTGTTGAGGGATCAGTGTACCTTCACGATCAAGATATCTACGCTGACGATGTTGACCCCGTTGCCCTTCGGCGGCGTGTTGGCCAGGTGTTCCAAAAGCCAAATCCTTTCCCCAAGTCGATTTATAACAATATTGCCTATGGACTTGAAGTCCAGGGGCTTGATGACGGTGTCAATATGGACACGGTCGTTGAGGAGGCCCTTCGCGATGCGGCGTTGTGGGAGGAAGTCAATGATCAACTTGGTACCTCTGGGCGTGAACTCTCTGGAGGGCAACAACAGCGATTGTGCATTGCTCGGGCGATTGCTCCAGATCCTGAAGTACTACTGATGGACGAACCGGCGTCGGCACTTGATCCGGTTGCCACCTCAAAAATTGAAGATCTTATTGCCAAACTCGCCGAAGACTATACTGTTGTTATTGTCACACACAACATGCAACAGGCAGCCCGCGTTTCCGATAAGACAGCAGTCTTCCTGACCGGCGGTGAACTCGCCGAGTTTGATGACACCGAGAAAATCTTTACCGACCCCGAGGACTCCCGGGTTCATGATTATATCACCGGGAAGTTTGGGTAGTCTTTGGCGTCGACTCCGGACCACAATCACCTCGTTACCATACCTATGGCCTCACGCAACGACCCCATCCAACGTAAGGTACAGCTTACCGGTGGCTCGACGTACACCGTTTCACTACCAAAAGACTGGGCCTCCACACAGGGCATTGAGTCGGGATCAACTGTCCGACTCTATTCCCGTGGCGAACAGCTTGTGTTGGCCGATGCAACACAGGACACCGACCGTCGACGGGCCCATATCGCCGCTGATAAACAGACCCCTGAGGAACTTGCCCGTCGGGTGATTGCCGCTTATGTGGCCGGTGCTGAGGAGATCCGTATTAGCGGGGCGCCTGACACAACCCAGCGTCGGATAATCCGGGATACCATTACCGGTCTTATTGGAATCGAGATTCATGAAGAGACTCCCGAGACGGTCACCGCACGAACAATGCTTGATGTTGAGGATCTCTCGGCTGAGCAGACGCTCATGCAGATGGAACTTACCGCCAGATCAATGCATGAGGAAGCAATTCAAGCCGTTATTGAGGGCAGTCATACTGATGCCGAACGTATTATTCGACAAGATGATGATGTCGACCGACTGTTTCGTCTTGTCTGCCGGGAGTTTCAGCGCTCGCTTGTCGATGTGAGCGTCTCCCGTCGCCTTGGGGAGTTAACGACATTTGATTATTATACGGTAGCTCGTCAAATTGAACGTGTAGCCGATCACAGCGAGAAAATCGCAACTGTTGCCACACAGGGAGCGACCCCCCCACCGGCAGATCTCGCTACTGAGCTTACCGAACAGGGCACCGCCGCACGCACAGCCGTTCAACGAGCGCTCTCGGGGGTGCTTGACTCAGACCAAGCAGCACTCAATCAGGCCTTGGTAACTGCCGAAGAGGTCGTTGAAACAACTGATACGCTTGACCGACGGCTTCATGAACGAGACGTAGCGGATAGCTATCTGCTTGGAACTGTTGTCGACAGTCTTCGACGAACGGCCGAATACGGTGCCAACTTAGCGGAAGCGGGACTGAATGCATCAACCCGACGCCAGTGGTGACATAGCCCGCGGCAACGTCCGGTAGTGTGTGGCCTGTACCGCTTGTTAACTCGCTTTGGACCGTCTCGATACATCACAGTCCTCTACAGACAATGACAGACAGAGTGCCTCTGGGTCAAGCCCCAGGGTTGTTGACCGGACCCACGTGGCGTGATATATACCGTGGATCAACTGCCATCTTATTAAAAACCGCTGGAAGTGGCCGATACCTGCCCTAAGATAGCAAGGACTTTGAACTACAGTATATATCTATTGCTGTATATATATACATCATAGTATGCTTCTTATAAGTGGATACTATGCATTCGGATGATGCCGCGAAACCTGACTGGCGGCCGTGACGGATCGACCACAAACAGGCGGCGGTTCCTTGTCACCAGCGCAGCGCTTGGGGGGGCGTTCGTTGCTGGCTGTACGAGTGAGAGCGATCAAGGCAGTGGTGACAGTCAAGACAATGGCGGAGGCGGTGATACCCTTTCGGGGAGTATTGATATTGCTGGGTCAAGTACGGTCTTTCCGCTGATGAGTGCGATTGCCGAGGACTTCCAGAGTGAGCATCCGGACGTATCAATTGATATTAGCTCAACTGGCTCCGGTGGTGGCTTTTCGAATTACTTCTGTGTCGGCGATACCGACTTCAACAATGCCAGTCGCGCAATCAAGGAAGAAGAGCAGCAGCTGTGTGAGGAAAATGGCGTCGAGTACGTCGAACTCCGGGCCGCTACGGATGCCCTGACTGTTGTTATCAACAATAACAATACCTTCGCTGAGGAGCTAACTGTCGAACAGTTGGCCCAAATCTGGGAAGAGGACGCTGCCGAAACGTGGAGTGATGTCAACTCCGATTGGCCAAACGAGCCCATTGAACGATACGGTGCCGCGGATACCTCCGGTACATACGATTATTTCATTGAGAACATTATGGGCGAACGTGGCCATACTGACGATTACCAGGCGACTGAACAGGACAATACGATTGTCCAGGGTGTCCGTGGCAGTGAGTATGCGATTGGGTACTTCGGGTTTGCGTACTACTATCAGAACCCCGATCAGGTCAAAGCTGTCGCCATTGATGATGGCAATGGGCCTGTCGAGCCATCACTTGACGCCGCAGCCGCCGGTGAGTACACTCCATTGTCTCGTCCACTGTTCACCTACCCAAACGTTGAGTCACTCAGTGAGGAGCATGTGGCGCAGTTTGCCGAGTACTTTGTTGAGCAGACAACCAATGAGGATCTCGTTGCTGGCGACGTTGGGTACGTTCCGCTTAACGACGAGCAACAAAGCGAGCAGATGGACAAACTTGAAAGCGCAATCGACAGCGCGTAATCGCTATCCCTCTTAGCTCAGCCCGATAGCACGGTTCTTCTATGAGCATTCCTCTCAGCACATCAAGCCGCCTGCGATCGCACGTCGATAGGCGTATAACCATGCACGGAAACGATTCTGGTGAACGGCGATGAGTGACACCCAGGCTGATCTTGATCTGGAACGATCGCGGGGGCTCTCTTGGATTAAGGAGCAATCATACGGCGGCCTGTTTCTTGCAAGTGCCGCAGTAACGTTGCTGACGACAATTGCGATCTTTTTGACGTTGCTTGCTGATGCTATGCAGTTTTTTGCCGACTACCCAATTGTCGAGTTCCTCTCTGGTATCCATTGGAGTCCCAATCCAACCGGCGGTGGTGCCGACTTTGGGATTATTCCGCTTGTTATTGGCACGCTTACCGTGACAATTATGGCGGCTTTTGTCGCGCTCCCGATTGGCACACTTACTGCAATCTATCTGAGTGAGTACGCTACGCCACGGGCACGGTCAATTCTCAAACCGCTCCTTGAGATTCTGGCTGGCATTCCAACGGTTGTCTATGGGTATTTCGCGTTGGTGTATGTGACACCGGTATTGAAAGCCACCCTGTTTCCTTCAATTAGCACATTTAACGCGCTTTCGGCGGCACTTATGGTTGGGATCATGACGATCCCGATGGTTTCTTCGATTAGCGAGGATACGATGAGTGCCGTACCGGACCGATTGCGACAGGCTGGCTACGGGCTTGGCGCAACCAAATACGAGGTTTCAACCGGGATTGTTGTCCCGGCGGCGATTTCGGGAATCGCTTCGTCATACATTCTGGCCGTCTCACGAGCAATTGGTGAGACGATGATTGTTGTTGTTGCGATGGGCGCTCAGGCTCAGTTCCCCGATGTTCGCGACGGGATACTTGGTATCCCCTATATTCACCCAGGTGACGTTCTTCTTGACCCCGGAATGACCATCACCGTTGCAATGGTTCAAATCGCCGGTGGTGATCTTGTCGGCGGTACGATTCCGTACAAAGCGATGTTTGCTCTTGGACTGGTACTCTTCGTTATTACATTGATAATGAACATTATCAGCGATCTTATCGCCGAACGCTATCGGGAGGAATACTAATCATGAGTGTAGACGACACAACAACTTCGACACCACGGTTCGAGCAGGTCAGTCGACTCAAGGGACGGGTTTTTGAGGCGCTGTCCTTCGGCGCCTCAGTTGTCGGGCTTTTCGCCCTGGCTATCCTGCTTATTTATGTCGTTATTGACGCGTTTAATCTCACCGCCGCTAGCCCGGAGTGGCTGTTGAGCTATTATGTGACATTGGTCCTCCCGTTCATTGCCTTCTGTCTTTACAGCGCTAATAACGCGATAGTCACCCGACGCGTCTTAATGGCCCTTGGAGGTGGCCTGATTGTCGTTGCAGGTCTATTTACTGCTATCGAGACGCTTCTGCGCCCAATTCCACGACTAACGTGGCCGCTTGCCTATCTATTTATTGTTGTTGCTCCTGTGACAGGATATATAACCTACGTCGGCGGACACACCCCGGTTGGACGTGCTGGACTTGGTCTTGTTGGGCGATTGCTCGGTGGTATTGGCATTGGACTGGCGTTGTTTGTTCTCTTCCGCGTTCTTGATCCCCGCCTTTGGTTCCTTGCGTATACCCTCGGTCTGTTTCCGGCTGCTGTGCTTGCATTGTACGCACGTCAAGATGCTTCCGGATGGGCTTCAAGCGCGGTCCTTCCAGTCGCGATTCTTGGCATGCTCGCTGCTGTGTTCCTTCGTAGTTTGATTAATATCTATCCCACCCAGTGGCTTCTTTATATCTGGTCGCTTGTGGTTCCGATGTCCGGACTTGTTGCTTTCATGCGAATGCAGTCGACAACCCGTCGCGATGGACTGGTGACCGGCGGAGCAGTCTTTATGATCGCCGCTGGGGGCAGTGCGCTTGCTGGTGCCGTCGGTATTAACCAGT
>JBEQBL010000034.1:8144-12388 GCA_041639835.1 Salinarchaeum sp. | reverse complement strand
TCCGACAGTGGCAGGATGCCTTCTATGAGGGTCGTCGCACGGCTGCCCACTATCAGTGGGTGCCGGAGTTTGATACCCTCGCCGAGGCCTTTGGCGCAAACGGATTTACAATCGAAAGTTACGACGATGCAGCCGATACCATCCAGCAGGCACTTGATTACGATGGTCCAGCCGTGATTGATGCCCGTATCGATCCAGAAGCAAACGTGTACCCGATGGTTCCCAGCGGCGGCAACAACGTGGAATTTGCCCTCCAAAAGAGCCAACTGTAAGGTGATTTCATATGAGCAACTCCAACTCCGACGACGAATACCAAGCTTTGGAAGGTCCAGCGCCAGATCAACGTCCCAAACCCCGCGGTGAGCGCAACGCACAGGGGCAGCGTGTCGACCCAGCTGCCGAATCGACCCCAGATCCCGAGCGAGCTACGCTATCGGCTCTTGTCAAACACGAGCCGGGTGTGCTGGCTGACGTAGCCAGTCTGTTCCGCCGCCGGCAGTTTAATATCGAGAGTCTCACTGTCGGCCCAACTGAGGATCCCGAACAGGCGCGGATCACGCTTGTCATCGAGGAACCGCGTCCCGGGGTCCAGCAAGCCAAAAAACAACTTCGTAAACTCATTCCGGTGATTGCTGTCCGCGAACTCGCGGATGATGCGGTCAACCGTGAGTTGGCGTTGATCAAAGTCGATGCCGAGAATCCCGCAGCTGTGCAGTCGGTTGCGGAGATGTACGGTGGACAGGCTGTCGACGCCGGCCGTGAGACAGTGACTGTTGAGATCACCGGTAGTCGTCCCAAGCTTGAAGCGGCTGTTGATGCCTTCGAGCGATTTGGTGTTCGCGAGGTGACCCGCACGGGTGCGGCCGCCATTGCGCGCGGGACCAACTGGACGGCACCTGTCGAAAATGACTGGAATGCTAAGGCTAGCAATCTCCCGCCTGTGGAGGCCGATGACTGACCGCTGTACACATACGCCGGTACGTATCGAAGCCAACAATTAACTCACCGATAACATCATACACAGACTATGACAGAGGAGTTCACAACCACTGTACATTACGACGACGACGCTGACCGATCACATATCGATGACAAAACGGTTGCTGTCCTTGGATACGGGAGCCAAGGGCATGCTCATGCGCTTAACTTGCATGAATCCGGCATTGATGTCATCGTCGGACTACGTGAGGACTCATCCTCACGGACTGAGGCACAGGAGGCCGGGCTTGAGGTCATGACAACTCCTGAGGCCGTCAAGCATGCCGATATTGTATCGGTACTCATCCCTGATACCGTCCAGCCGACCGTCTATGAGTCGGCAATCAAGCCAGGCCTTGAACCGGGAGATACGTTGCAGTTTGCCCATGGATTTAATATTCATTTCAACCAGATCGAACCCCCGGAAGATGTCGACGTGACAATGATCGCCCCGAAAAGCCCTGGGCACCTTGTTCGTCGCAATTACACCAACGACGAGGGGACGCCGGCGCTGCTCGCTGTGTATCAGGATGCAACCGGTGAGGCCACTGATGAGGCGCTTGCTTACGCACAGGGCATTGGCTGTGCTCGGGCCGGCGTTATTGAGACAAGCTTCCAAGAGGAGGTTGAATCCGACCTCTTCGGCGAGCAGGCGGTCCTTTGCGGTGGCGTTACCTCACTTGTCAAACACGGCTACGAAACACTCGTTGACAATGGGTATAGCCCGGAGATTGCATACTTTGAGTGTCTCAACGAACTCAAACTCATTGTCGATCTCATGTACGAGGGCGGTCTTGAGGGGATGTGGAACTCCGTATCGGATACCGCCGAATACGGAGGCCTCTCCCGTGGCGATGAGATTGTTGATGAGACGGTTCGAGCAAACATGGAAGCCACCCTTGAAGAGATCCAACACGGCGAGTTTACGCGTGAATGGGTTACCGAAAACCAGGCTGGACGCCCGAGTTATACCCAACTTCGCAACGAAGAACTAAACCATGAAATCGAGGATGTCGGTGAACGGCTGCGGGCGTTGTTCGCATGGGCTGAGACAGAGAAGTCACAACAATGAGCGAGCGCACTCTCTACGACAAAGTCTGGGACCGGCACAAGGTCGATGACCTCCCGAACGGCCAGGATCAGCTGTTTGTTGGACTTCACCTGATCCATGAGGTGACAAGTCCACAGGCGTTTTCGATGCTGCAGGAGCGGGATCTGGAGGTTGCCTACCCTGATCGAACCTTTGCAACAACTGATCACATTGTCCCAACAACTCCCGACGGACGTGAACGTCCGTTTGAGGATGATCAAGCCGAAAGTATGCTCTCGGCACTTGAGAACAATACCTCTGAGGCCGGTATCACCTTCTTTGGGCTTGATTCCGGACGCCAGGGGATTACACACGTCGTTGCTCCGGAACTTGGGCTGACACAGCCCGGAATGGTTGTTGCCTGTGGCGATTCCCATACCGCCACACATGGAGCCTTTGGCTCGATTGGCATTGGTATCGGCACCAGCCAGATCCGTGATGTGTTGGCCACAGGCTGTATTGCAGCTGATAAACAGGCTGTCAGGCGCATTCAGGTCGATGGCTCTCTCGGTGAGGGGGTCTACGCAAAGGATCTGATTATGTCCATCATCCGCCAGTTGGGTGTTGATGGTGGGGTTGGACACGTCTATGAGTACGGTGGTCCGGCAATTGATGAACTTGACATGGAAGGCCGCATGGCGGTCTGTAATATGTCCATTGAGGGTGGGGCCCGAGCCGGGTACATCAACCCCGATGAGACGACCTTTGAGTACCTCCGTGGGCGCGAATATGTCCCTGAAGGCGAGGCATTTGATCATCTTCGCGAGTACTGGGAGTCGATCCAGAGTGATGCTGATGCCGAGTATGATGATGTTGTCACGCTTGATGCCAACCAGATTGAGCCGATGGTCACATGGGGCATTAATCCCGGACAAGCAGTCGGTGTTTCCGAACCAATCCCTGAACCATCAAGTTTCAACGACGATACCCAGCGTGAGATGGCTCAGCGGGCGCTGTCACATATGGATCTTTCCCCCGGTGAGACGATGGCTGGCTACGATATCGATGTTGCCTTCCTTGGCACCTGCACGAATGGTCGTGTCTCCGACTTTGAGATTGCCGCTGAGATCCTGCAGGGACAGCAGGTCGATGATGATGTCCGCGCGCTTGCCGTCCCCGGGTCCGAAACCGTCCGCGAGGCCTGTGAGGCCCGCGGTATTGATGAGACCTTCCGTGATGCCGGCTTCCAGTGGCGCCAGGCAGGGTGCTCGATGTGCTTGGCGATGAACAATGACTCGCTTGTTGGCGATGAGGTATGTGCCTCCTCATCGAATCGGAACTTCATCGGCCGCCAGGGGTCAAAGTCCGGGCGCACCGTCTTAATGAGCCCCGCAATGGTTGCCGCGGCGGCTGTTGCCGGTGAAGTAACCGATGTGCGTCGATACTACGATCAGATGCCACAAGGCACTGCTGATGATGTTCAGGGGGTGGCTGACTAATGTCCGAACTCACAAGCGAATCACTCGTTATTGATGCTGTTTCCGGGTCTGGCGTTGCCATCCGCGGTGACGACATCGATACCGACCAGATTATTCCGGCCCGGTTTATGAAGGAAACGAGCTTCGAGAATCTCGGCGAGTATCTCTTCTATGATGCCCGCCGGGATGATGACGGGTCACTGAATGACCATCCACTTAATATCCATACGGAGGCCACTATTGCGGTTGTCAACGAGAACTTTGGCTGTGGCTCCTCTCGTGAACATGCCCCACAGGCGATGCAACGCTGGGGCATTGATGCCGTCATTGGTGAATCCTTTGCCGAGATCTTCAAGGATAACTGCAAGTCCCTTGGGATGCCGGCCGCAACGGCTGATACTGACACAGTTGAAACCATCCAGACGTGGGTTGAACGGCACCCGGATGGCGATGTCCATATCGACGTCGAATCCGAGACAGTCTCGTATGGTGATCAGACCGTTGATGTTGATATCGATCGCGGGATGCGCCAGGCGCTTTTGCAGGGCATCTGGGATACCACGAGTCTCATGTATGCAAACAGCGATGCTGTTGCCTCTGTCGCTGCCGATCTCCCGTATACTGATCGCTAATTCCGCTGGATAGACTAGCTAATGTTTCCGGGTGGGTGGTCGTAGCCGTCGACTTCTTTTGATGATCCCGCCGTTGGATGCACGTTCCAAGCCGCGAGGTTTAGGTCCCGCGAGTACATGAAATGG
>JBEQBL010000034.1:0-8134 GCA_041639835.1 Salinarchaeum sp. | reverse complement strand
AAGTTACACCGGCTCCTCCGGTGGGTATGGATGTCATCAACCCGGCAACGGGGGAGTGTGTTGATACCTACGAGGAACATTCCTCGGCAGAGATTGAGCAGACACTCCAACGCGCCGCCGACACCTACGAGCAGTGGCGCGATCGTCCTCTCCGCGAGCGAGAGGAACTGTTAGCTGCTGCTGCTGACGTACTTCGGGACAACGAACGGCGGTATGCCGAGACGATGACCACGGAGATGGGCAAGCCGATCTCGCAGGCACGGGCAGAGGTCCAGAAATGTGCCTGGGTTTGTGACCATTATGCTGAGTATGCCGATACCTATCTTGCCGATGAGTATCATCCCAGTCCTCCTGGAACGACCGTTAAAACTGCTCATGAGCCACTTGGCCCGGTGTTAGCCGTGATGCCGTGGAATTTCCCCTTCTGGCAGGTCTTTCGCTTTGCGGCCCCATATCTCACTGCTGGTAACGTTGGACTATTGAAACACGCCTCGAATGTCCCCGGTTGTGCAACTGCTATTGCCGAGGTCTTTGAGCAAGCCGGCTACCCTGACGGGGCCTTCCAGACACTATTGATTGACTCCGATCAGGTTGACCCGGTCCTTCGAGATAATCGTGTTGTTGCCGCAACGCTTACTGGTAGTGAACCGGCTGGCCGTGCCGTCGCCTCCACTGCCGGCGAACAGTTGAAAAAGACGGTGCTTGAACTGGGCGGGAGTGATCCGTTTGTCGTGCTGCCGGATGCGGACATTGCGGCGGCTGCTGAGACCGGTGCCTGGGCACGGAACCAGAACAATGGCCAATCCTGTATTGCCGCAAAGCGGTTTATTGTCGTTGATGAGGTCTACGAAGCGTTTTTGAATGCGCTTCGTGAGGAGTTTGCCGCCCTGACAATCGGAGACCCCACAGATCCGACGACCGATATTGGCCCTCAAGCCCGATTTGAGCTTCTTGAGGGGCTGCATGAACAGGTACAGGCCAGCGTTGATGCCGGAGCGACAGTTGTTATGGGTGGGGAACCACTTGATCGTGAGGGAGCGTACTACCCGCCAACGATTCTCACCGATGTGCCGGAGGGATGTCCCGCTGACACTGAGGAACTGTTTGGCCCTGTTGCTGCTGTTTATCGAGTCCCTGATGCTGAGACTGCCATTGCAAAGGCCAATGATACTGACTTTGGATTAGGAGCGAGTGTCTGGACGACCGATACTGACCGTGGACAGACGGTTGCCAGCCAGATTGATGCCGGGGCTGTCTATGTCAATGAACTCGTCAAATCTGATCCCCGTGTTCCCTTCGGCGGTGTTGGTATCTCCGGATACGGCCGTGAGTTATCGGCTGCCGGCATCAAGGAGTTCACCAATCGCAAGACCGTCTGGGTTCAACAACCGGATGATGCGGAGGGAGCCGAATGAAGGCGTCTGACCTGCTGGTTCGCAGCCTTGAGGTCCAAGGTGTCGAGTATGTTTTTGGGATTCCGGGCGAGGAACTTCAGGATCTGATGTTTTCATTACGTGACTCAAGCATCCAGTATATTCCCACCCGCCATGAGCAAGGGGCGGCCTTTATGGCCGATGTCCACGGCCGACTTACAGGTAATGCCGGCGTGTGTCTCTCAACCCTTGGTCCTGGGGCAACAAATCTCCTCACTGGGGTGGCTGATGCCCATCTTGATAAATCTCCACTTGTTGCTATCACCGGTCAAGGTGGACGTGAACGGCTTCACAAGGAGAGTCACCAAGCGCTTGATATTGTCCAGATGTATGAGCCGGTTGTCAAGTGGAATACCCAACTGACTGACGCAGAGATGATTCCCGAGGCTGTTCGGAAGGCCTTCAAGCTTGCTGAATTCGAGAAACCCGGCGCGACACATCTTGAGTTCCCCGAAGACGTGGCTGGGACACAGATTCATGCTGAACCGCTACCACCGCGACCACGGGTTCGCCGACCGGATCCTGATCAGGCGTCTGTTGAATACGCGGTTGATCTGATTGAGTCAGCCTCGGCTCCTGTTGTTCTTGCTGGGAACGGGGCTGTTCGTACCCGGGCTGCACAGCGGCTTCGCTCATTAATCGATCGGACGAAAATGCCTGTTGTTGCAACCTACATGGGCAAAGGCGCCGTGTCCGATCGGATGAATTACTCCTTGATGACGCTTAATTCCGGCCCCAACGACGAAGCCGCGGCAGCGATGGACCGTGCTGACTGCATTGTGGCTGTTGGCTACGATATTGCCGAACATGATCCTCGATCGTGGAATCCGGATCTTGACAAGCAGGTTATTCACATCGACAGCGAACCGGCCGAAACCTATCGTCATTACAACCCTGATGTTGAACTCGTGGCGGATATCGGAGCTGCATTACGGGACCTTGATGCCCGACTCAGTACGGCTGTTGGTCCGGAGTGGTCCCATGAGTTCCGTGAGCCGGTTGTCACTGATGCCTATCGTCCTCCCCGGTCGAATGAGCCTTTCTCCGTTCGCCGCGTCCTGCCATACCTTCGTGATGCGATGAACGATGAGGACGTGCTGATTTCAGATGTTGGCAGCCACAAGATGGCCATTGCACAAAACTTCCCCACGTACGAACCCGGTACTTGCATTATTTCTAATGGGCTCGCAAGCATGGGTATTGCTGTCCCCGGGGGGATTGCTGCTGATTTAGCCGTCGATGCCAACGTCGTGGCCGCGACCGGCGATGGCGGCTTTATGATGAATGCTCCGGAGATTGAGACGGCGACGCGACTTGATCTTGGGTATACGATTCTTCTGTTCAATGACAACGACTACGGGCTGATTTCCGAGAAACAACAGCGCGAGACCGGCGAGCAGTTTGGCACGCGGCTGACAAACCCCGACTTCATGACCTTTGCTGAGAGCTTTGGCATTGAGCATTACCGTCCGGAGTCATGGCCGGCACTTAAATCCACCCTGGCGGAAGCAGTCCCGTCCGATGAAATGACCCTCGTCGAAGTGCAACTCGACTGACCCGCCGATAGTCGTCCACTGTTCAGGCAGTCCTTGCTGACTGTGATATACTGTCGTTACCTTGGCAACCTCAGCCCGGTCGTCGTTGAATCGGAACGCTATTCTGGTGGTTTCTCTACGATGCCTATATGTCAGATACGATTGCCGTCATCCCTGGCGACGGTATCGGTCAGGAAGTCGTGCCTGCGACGGTCCGGATGCTTGAGGCGCTTGATCTTGATCTTACGTTTGTTGAGGCAACTGCCGGCGATCATGTCCGCGACAGTCAGGGCACTCCGCTTCCGGAGGCGACCAAGGAAACAGTCACTACAGCAGATGCAACCCTGTTTGGGGCCGCCGGTGAGACGGCCGCGGATGTGATCCTTCCCCTGCGTGAGCTTGTTGACTCATACGCGAACGTCCGCCCGGTCCGTGCGTACCCTGGCACCGATGCCATCCAGCCGGAGACTGACCTTGTCTTCGTTCGGGAGAACACCGAAGGCGTCTATTCGGGGATCGAATCCGAAATTGCCGATGGTATCACAACGCTCACGCGAGTTATTACTGAAGAGGCATCACGGGATATCGCTGCGTTTGGGATTGAGTATGCTACTGAACGCGGCTATGACATTACTATTGCACATAAGGCAAACGTGATGCGGACAACCGATGGTCAGTTTCTTGATGCGGCGACAGCAGTCGCTGACGAGCAGGGCGTTGCCTACGAGACGGCTCTCATGGACGCTCTTGCAATGCATCTTGTCTTGCATCCGGAGGACTATGGCGTGATTATCTGTCCAAATCTCGCCGGTGATGTTCTTTCTGATCTTGCTGCTGGGCTTGTTGGCGGTCTTGGCTTGCTGCCAAGTGCCAACTTAGGCTCTGACAATGCCCTTTTTGAACCTGTGCATGGCTCAGCCCCGGATATCGCCGGTGAGGGGATCGCCAACCCAACCGCAACAATGCTCTCTGCAGCAATGCTCCTTGAGTATCTTCAGTACCAATCCGCCGCAGACCGCCTTCGCGATGCTGTTGAAACAACTCTTCAGTCCGGTCCGTACACGCCTGATCTTGGCGGTGATGCAACGACCGAAACGATGACTGATGCCGTAATCAAGCGACTATAATCCGCTTTCACTCCTTGGCTGCAAGGGAACAGGCTTGCTCCCACTTGCCCTCCCGTTCAAGATGGTTCTGAAAGGCGGTCGCATATTCATCGGCTAACCCCTCGGCTGAGGCCAGCCGTTCGTCGATATCATCTCCCTCCTCGCTTAATCCAAGTTTACTCGTAATCCGTCCGAGTAATCCGCCTGACTCATTCTGGCGTTGACCAGTTGGCTCAGCTCCCATTGCCCCCATCCCCTCCTGGATTTGCTCAAGAGCTGGCATGATCTGCTCAACACTGGAGGTCTCCGCGACCAGCTCCGCCTGCTCCGGTGTGGCCGCCTCGACAATCTCAAACTCGACGGCCGTCATGATTGTCCCCCATTCTTGACGGGTAAACTCGGAGGCGGCGACACGCTCGCTAAACTCCTGATCGACCGCCATTCGGTCGCCAACGAACTGATCGGTCCATTCGCCCATATCCGATGCTACGGCGACATGCGTATCAGCGTTGCGCCTGTCTGGTCATCTGTTTTGATCGCTCGGTTCACAAACATTCAAAATGGATACAAGAGAGCCTGCCTCCGAGGATATTAACCGCCGCATTCGATGGTCAACTGCCTCCAGTGAGCCAATCACTCGGACACGGTCACTGATTCATCGCCGTCCAGTATCCGCACGGTGGCATCGCTGCCTGTGTCTGCCACAGCCGTCGCAAACCGGTCCGGATCAACCTCAATCGGCGGAAAGGTATCATAATGCATCGGGAAGGCAACATCTACGCCAAGCCAGTCAACCGCAACTGCTGCCTGCTGTGGACCCATGGTAAAGTGGTCGCCAATTGGAACGGCTGCTGCATCAGGCTGCAGTATCTCCCCAATAATATCCCGCATTCCGGTCATCAACCCGGTATCTCCAGCATGATAGAACTGCGTTCCCTCCTCGGCTGTTGGCGCAGTCTCACCAATGATGTACCCGGCGGGCATACCAGCACTGTTCTCATAGCCCGTGTTGATGCCATTGCTGTGATCCGCCCGATGCATGGTTACGGTTCCGTCTCCGCACGCAATTGTCCCACCAATGTTCATGCCAATCGTTTCCTCAATGTCGTATTCGTCTTCCAGATACGCTACCAGTTCGGGAGTCCCAACAACAGGTGCCCCGGCAAACTGGTTCGCGTGGGCGATATGGTCCGCATGGCCGTGTGTCAGCAACACATAATCCGGCTGTGGAATCGTCGTCGGATCATGGCTGGTCTGTGGGTTTTCGAAAAATGGATCGATTAATAGCGTTGTGTCTGCGATGTCGACTTGCCAGGTGGAGTGGCCATACCACGTCAGTTCCATTGTTGACAATCTATTTTGGCGCATCACATTAATTCTTGTAGGCTCCTCCATTCCTAGCGTCTCTACAGAAAATGACAGGCAGAGTGCTTCGGAGCTTGACCCCGAGGCAGTTCACGCTTCTGTGACACGCGTCAGGCTGTCTGCTCTTTCATCCTATCAGAACGGTGGTTTGCTTGATGAGCTGGAGTTACTGTGTCACAGACATAAACATGGACCGTATTTGTCCGTTTGCCCCCCTATCGCTGAGCGACGTTTCGACAACAGTTTTAGGCCTGCCCCCATCGATTCCTTCAAATGGGATCCTGTATCATCTGTGGGACCTCGACTGATGGCGCGGTTTGTTCTCTTCATGAAGAGGACGTCGCGTTCGTCTTCGAGGGTGACTCCCCACACCAATTGACACCCGGTCGGTACTATCGCGGGACTGTCGATGGATACGCCGATTTTGGCGTCTTTGTTGATGTTGGCGATAGTGTTACCGGCCTGTTGCATCGCAATGAACTCGACCGTCGGCTTGAAAGTCTTGACTGGGAGCCTGGTGACACTGTCTTTGTTCGTGTCGAGAACGTCCGTGACAACGGCAATATCGACTTGAGTTGGTCGACTCGCCAGTCGCTGTCGGCCTTCCGCGGCACACTGATTGATGCGCCGGATGGTGACCGTCGCCGATCTGCTGACTCCGATCACGCAGAACAACCAGACAACTCCGTTGATGATACCGAACCGGCACCTGTGGCAACGACAACTCCAACAGCCACGGATACTGACTCAACGACGACAGAAGAAACATCCACCTCTGTATCTACCTCCGAGTCTGACACTGCTGTGCAGACGGAGACAGGCGAAAACGGACCGGACCGGGTAGCCGTGGAGGATCTTTCGGAGTCGGTTAGCGACACCGTCCGGCTTGAGGGAGAGGTTGTTGAGATCCACCAGACAAGTGGTCCAACGGTCTTCCAGCTCCGTGATGAAACCGGTGTTGCCGAGTGTGCCGCCTTTGAGGAAGCCGGCGTCCGTGCCTACCCGGATGTTGACACCGGTGATTACGTCCGGCTTGATGGCACCGTTGAACGTCGTCGCGGTGATATTCAGATCGAGACGGACACGCTGCTTGTGCTTGCGGGCCAGGAGCAGGATGCCGTGATCAATCGCATTGAAACGGCACTACAAGAACGCGCCCGTCCCGATGCTGTCGCGTACCTGTCCGATGCCGATCCACTAAGCCCGCTTGCCGATCAGATACTTGACGCTGCGACGGCCATCCGACGTGCTGTCTCTGAGGGCCGACCCATCGTTATTCGACATACAGCGACTGTCGATGGCTATGCTGCCGGGGCAGCACTTGAGCATGCCATTCTGCCACGGATTCGATCGGAACACGCCCGTGGCGATGCCGAGTATCACTATCTCGACCGGCGCCCACTCGATGACCCTGTCTATGGGATGGACGCCGTTGTCAACGATCTTACCAATGCCTTAGAGATCGCTGACCGGCACGATGAGCCGCTGCCATTGTTAGTGCTTGTTGACCTTGGCAGTTCAGCAGACGCGCTTGACTCGTTTGCCCTGCTTGATAGCTATGACATCGACCGAGTGGTTATCGATGAGGGGGTCCCCGCTGAGGGGCTTGCGTCGGCCACTGCTGCAACGGTTTCTCCGCATGGGGTAGCCGATATTGACGCCACCACGATGACGAGTACTGCTCTTGCCACGACGGTGGCGGCGACCGTCGAGCCATCCATTGTTGATGCTCTTCGGCCCCTGCCAGCAATCAGTTACTGGGATACTCCCCCAGCGGCCTATGGCACACTTGCCGAGGCAGCCGGGTATGATGATGCTGATCGCCAGCGGATTCGCGAAGCCCTTGCCATCGAGGCGTATTATCAATCGCATAACGGCAAGCGGGAGCTTATTTCCGATCTGCTGTTTGGCGATGCCATGGATCTGGTTGCTCATGTGTCCGATCAGTATCGTGAGCGACTGGCAGCGGAACTTGACCCCGCCCGCGAGCATCTTACTCGCAAGGAATCCGGTGGTGTCACGTTTGTTGTCCTGAACACCGATCAGTTTGCCCACCGGTTTGATTTCCCGCCAACAGCGCTATTGCTTGATGAACTACACCGGCGTGAACGGTCCGAAACTGGCGATCCGTTGATCACTCTTGGGGTTGGTGTCGACGAGATTCACGTGCGATCCACAGAACCGATTGATCTTGATGCCATTGTTGACCGAGCCAGTGAAGTTGTCGATGGTGTTCGTGTTGTCGGCGGTGAAGATGGGTATATTGAGTTCCTCTCTGGCATCCGTGATGAGGCCGTGGAGGCAGTTGTCGGTGCTGTTGCCACCCGTGTCGGTGGCGATGACTAGGCATCCCTGCGACTGACGCAGGAATCAGGTGGCTGAGGTCGTGGTTCACTTGCTGACGGTGTCCCTTCGACAGGCAGCATAGCAGTCCTCAGTAACCTAAGATGATTTTTCAAACTAATCCAGCGAAAATAAACCAGTCAATTTGCGGTTGTATTTGTCGATCGGAGCTGATGCAGTAATATGTGTGATTTTTGAAGACTAATGGGTTCCCTTGCCGTTTCTAGATACTTGTTATTTGTGCCGTGTTGAATAGATGCTGAGTCACGGTTACAGCGGCTCACAGAGTGGTTCTATGTTCGAGATGGCGAACATGAGGACGATTTCACGGAACTGTCGATACCAGCCGAGC
>JBEQBL010000033.1:0-12564 GCA_041639835.1 Salinarchaeum sp. | reverse complement strand
GTGTCCACCGTAGGCAATGCCCTGCCGATCCCATCGCCGCCGATCGGTATCTGTGATGTCCGGATTATCATCGTGCATCTGTGCATACTCATCCTGTGGGTCAAACTGGACGACCGCCGGTTGTCGCGTGCGTCCATCCGGTAGTTTATAGGTATGCTCTGCGCCCAGAATCTGCCGTAACACGTTTTTGGCAGCATGGGTTTTCCCTGAGCCGGTCCCCCCAGCGATTAACGTGTGCCTGAACACCAGTGGATCGCCATCCGCGTAGGTATCCTTCAGTCGATAATCAATTGATGGCGGCTCCATTGCTGTCTCAACCTTCCGTCCTCCAACTGCCAGATGTCCAATAAAGAGACCTTCCTCGGGAATCTTTAGTCCGGTCTTGATTTCGGTGTCATCGGTTGCCGGCCGGACGGCCGTCTTGGGCTTTGGCACACGATCGGTCATGCGCCGCTTGAGCGTCTCGCCATCGGCATACAGAATCGCAATTGGATCTAACTCCGCGAGGAACTTGTAATCGGTCTCGTCGATAGCATCCTCACGCATCGCCCGCCTGGCTTGTAACTCGGTTGCATCATCGCTATGAAACTCCTGCGCATATTCTAAGGCCCCGATCCGACAAAACAAGCGCTCACCATCTGGATATGGTACTAACAGATAGGTCCCTACCCGGATTTGTGATCGATTCTCGGCAGTGATATACGCCCGCAATGTCGTCTCATCGCCGGTTTCGTCGATCCGTAACCCTTCGGCAACCGACAGCACCCCAATGCCACGCTCGGTTCCATCCGGCGTTGCCGGCGTTTCCTCGAAGGTCAACCCTTCCGTTTGCCCGTCGGTTACCGGATCATCAAGATCAAGCTCCACGTCCGTCACAGAGTCACCGGTTCCCGTGGTCCCCTCCTCGGGGCCCCCATCGTCATCAAGATCGGTGAAATCATCAAGAGCCATGTCCGGACCTATCCGTCAGTGGGAATAGACCTTTCCCCAGCGTAGCTGTGTACCCCGGGAGACTCACCATCAGGCAACACCTAACGAATCAGCTGAATGTCGATCCGTGTCTCACGGACAAGCCCCTCGCTTGCCGTACACTCCATTGTTCCTGTACTCTCGTCGTAGGTCCACGCTGTTTCATCACTCCGTTGCCGGAATTCTGCCTGCCAGGCCTCAGCGTATTTTCCGGTGGCCTTAATCTGCACCTCCCCACCCGTTACCTCCTGTGTTTGCACGCCCTGCCGTACGGCCCGTACTCGAACTGATCGCTGGGTATAGACTGCTTGTTGTGAGCTGCGCAACTCAACAACCGACACGAGTACCCGCCCGTTTGCACAGTACAGCCGTGGGTCGCTTCGAAACGCTCCGACACCGTTGTCCTGCCGGAGCACTCCCCCACCATGATATGCGATTTCGGTTGCTCGCCCGCCTCCGTAGACCAACGCCCCATCGATCGTTGCCACTGTACTGTCGTTGATACGTATCTCCAGTGTTGTCTCATCGCTGATGCCAAGGGTTCGGCCGCCAAGGTCAAGATCCATCGCCCGACTCGGGGCCCGGTCATGCTGGATATCATCAAGTCCAACAGCCAGCGCGCGAAAGGCTGTTATTGCACTTTCACTCTGTTGATGCTCCTGGAGGTCCCCGACGGCTGGAACTCCAAAGGCGTAGGTGATGCCAATACTGGTAACGATTACTGAGAAGATCAGAATAAATCCCAGCGTGTCGCTAACGCCGCGGTCGGTGGCCTGGTTGTTCATCTGTTGCGTAGTGTTACGTTTCCATCGCTGCTGCTGTATTCGATCTGTACGGAGCCACTAAACGCAAGCCCATCCTCAACCTCAACCCCGTCGGTGACTGTTACCGGCACTTCAACTGTCCGGTGGGTCCTATCCGATTCGATCTGTAGACACCCATCGTACCCCGTCTGTCCAACACACGACTCACCGGGGGCCATGTGTGCTAAACTAATCCGGTAGGAATCGCCAACCGGCTGATCATACCGCGGGCGAACGGTAATTTCCCCATCCGAGCGTGCCCCTCGCTGGGCGATGGCACTCATGTCGGTGCTGATCCGATCGCCAACCGACCGTAATTCGCCCTCGGTGGCAATTCGTTGTTGCTGATCAAGCATCCCTCCTACTCCAAGGAGCAGTCCCGAAAGCAGCAGTGTCGTGATCCCAACGGCCAGCACATACGATACCGCAATCGAGACACCTCGGTCGGTCATGGATATACCTTCACATCCGTTGCTGTTCCCTCATAGGTGACCTCGTCGGTTTCGTATACGTACCCAACGTTAATTGTCCAACTTACCTCCGCAGGCGTTCCTCCACCCCCTTCGTAGGCGCTTTGGTCACCATCATACACCAGTGTCAGATCGATGTTCGTATTGTCTGTTCTGAGTGTGTGCGGCTGTGTTACTCCGGGAACCCAATTGATCTGACGCGTCTGTTGAATCGTTATTTCCTCGCTCATCGTGTCGTTTTCGACGGTGAGTTTCACCGTGCTATCCGAGACATTGCTAATCCGTATCCGCCCGATCTCGTCGACACTTCCATCTGTGCCGTTGAGCAGTGTCTTATTTGTCGGCGTGCTTGTGACTCGATAGCCCTCCTCCGCGCTTGACACCTCTGTGATAGTCACATACGCGCCGGTCCGCTCACTGACTGCTTGTCGAAAGAGCGCTGTCAGATCATTCTCGACACTCTCATATTCGGACTGTTTGCCGTCTATCTTGTCGACCGCTGCTACCCCTGTTGCTGCCCCCCGTTCCATCTGATAGATCATTCGGTCACCTGCATCGACCGCCGCGTTCGTGCCCTGATCCCCGGCTGTTTCAGTAAAGACCGTGGCATTGATCGCTACTGTTATGCCCACCAGTGCAAGGGCAATCACGACTGCCCCAACAAGCAACAGCTGTCCCCGATCCCGGTCGGCTACCATGCAACCACCCGCACCTCGACGACATTGTAGATGTACTCCTCGTTGCTATCGCCCACCGGGTGGGGCGCCTCCGAAATCGTCTGGGACTCACTGTCCGGCGCGGTAAGTTCCATCTCTTCGGTCAGGACCACATACTGACTTGCAACGACCGCATCGGTCCCTGGCGAGCCAACATACCGGATTCGCTCGGTCTGTCGGGTTGTATTCTCATACCAAGCTAGTTCAACGTTATATCGTAGCCCTCGATCCGCCGCAATCGCATCCAGTGTCTGACCAAAGTCCGCAAACGGCTCGTTTGGCCAGTCCTCATACCCTGACGTTGCATCCCAGTCCCCGGCAAATGCCTCGCTGCTGTTGTTGGTGTACAACAGCATGTGTGTTAGTTCTCCATCGCTCTCGGCTGCCGATAGGGTATCCCCAATCTGTTCTTGGACGCCGGCCTGTGCATTTCGATCAACGGTCCCGGAGGTCGTTGGTGTAATCACAACGGCATTCAGGGCAAAGACGACCGCTGTCAGCATAATTATTGTCGCAATCAACGCCTCCAGGGTGTGGGCCTGTCCTCGCTGATCTGTGCTGAACTGCCCCATCATCGTTACCAGACCTCCACAACAAGCCGACAGCCTGGTGTACACCGAGCATCGGTCGTCCGGACAATCCGTGTCCGTGTCGTTGTATCGACGGACTCCGGTACTCTCACGCCGGCGTTATACCCTGCCTGCGTTCCGGTGGTTACATTCTCCAGTGTTATATTGATCCGCGTCGTACTCGACACACCGGTTTCTGTCTGCAGTGTTGCCAGGTCACTCTCCGCAGCCGGGAGTGCCGCCGGATCAATCCTGTTTGTCGTCCCCTCGACTGCTGCTGTGTCAAGGATGGTTGTGGCAACACGATCGGCCTGTGCGGCCTGACTGCCGGTGACCGTACTATCATACGGCATCAACACCGTTGGCACAATGCCAAATACAAGCGTGACAGCAACGAGAAACAGACTGATGCCGATAGCAAAGTCCTGTGTTGTTTGTCCCCGTGACCCCCTCTGTTTCGACTGGATAGCCGGTTCTTGTATTGGTTCATTCTCGGGATTCCGCCGCCTCATACGAACAACCAAACTCCAATGGAAATGGTGGTTAGCACAAGGACGTATTTTAACCCACTCAGGATCTGCGCGTCCCGCATATAGCCAGCAATAAATCCGGAGAGCACGCCGTGGATTGTCACCGCATGGAAAAAGAGCAATGACAACAGCGCCGGATCAATCTCCCCGATGCCAAATCCGTCGGCGGAATCAAGCCCCTCGGTATCCCCGCCAACCAGATTGCCCATCACATCAAGAAACTGTGACTGTAGGATTGCCATTACCGCAAGCAGTGTCAGAAATGTCATGACAATAATTACAATCTGCATTCGTGTCCGGGATTTTCGTTCCCGCTCGAGTTCATCCTGATTCTCGCTTGCCGTTGCCGCCGTTCGCAGGACGCTTGTGATCTGACTTGAGGCCTCCTGGGCCTTGCTGATCAGCTTGATTGTCCGCGCTAATCGCGGCAGATGATACTTGTTATTAAACTCAATCAGTGCCTGCTTGAGACTTGTTCCGTAATTGACCTTGGTATGAATGGTCCGAAACTCCTGGGGCAATGCGCCACTATCGGTTTCTGCTACCGTCTTAAACGACTCAAGCAAGGTAAGCCCCGTGTCATTCGCACTTGATAACTTACGGAGATTTTCCGATAGCGATGCGGTAATGCCACGTCGTGTTCGGATATTCCATTCATAAAAGATCGCCAGTGGAATCCCAATTATGTACAATGGCATATAGACATAGAGAAACGTTCCCCAGACCGGCTGTTGTACCAGTCCACCCGTTGGACTGCTCCACTGTGTTGGGGCTAACCCTCCAAGGATGGCGCCAGCAAGCAACACCACGGCTGTCGGGACCGTCACCGCAAGCGTGTACAGCGGTCGTTCGCGGAACAGCTCCTGTGGGGATTTCAGTACCGTCGCGATACGATGTCGGCGCTCGTGATGTTTGATCTGATCAAATAGCGAGCCCCCGTAATTGGCGGCGGCACCGACCGACAAGGGACTGTCATCTCGATCGTCCGTTGCTGTTGTATCAACCATTTCAAGATAGCCATCCCCGGGATCATCTTGCTTGACTGTCGAGACAAGCACCAGAAAGGCAACCCCTGTCAGCGGGATTAACGCGTAGACGGTGCCATACAGCATTGTCGTCTGTGCTTCTCCCACCATCTGCATGATCACCAACACAATAATCAACAGCAGTGGAAACAACGAGAGGGTCATATACATCTCCCCGAACAGCTCTAAGGTCTCAAGGGTCTGCTCTTGTTGCTGTTTGGCTGTCCGCATGTGGGTCTCCTTTTTATCATCGAGAAATGACTCCATATCGCCCCCGCTTGAGATAATTGAGAGCATATCGGTGAGAAACTGTCCAAGGTCGTCACTGGGGGTTACAAGTGCCTGATTCCGGATTGCACTCCGATAGTCGGTATCAAAATATTCTGTCTCCTTGCGGATACTCTGAAATTCGACAGCTACCTCGCCGTAGGTATCCTCCGCTTTGGCCATTGCCTCGATAATTTCAAGCTGATTTAACCCGCCCGTTGACAGGGCATACATAAACGAAATTGCATCCGGGAGCAGCATGTTGATCTCACGCTTTCGCTCGCCAGCTCGGAGATACGGTCGTGCTACAAAGGTGCCAAAGCCACTGGCGATACCAATGGCAGCAAATAGCAGTCCTGTTGTCCCGACCAGTGCTGGAATGCGTAACTGTGTCAGCAGTGCTGCCACCCGCTCGCTGGGCACTGACTGTACCAGTAAGACCCCGACGTTGATCACGCCGGTTGCGAATAAGACATACCCAAGTGCTGTTCCAACCACCCACAACACCGCCCCCAGGACAATACCAATCGCAAGTGCCCGTGATAGGTACTGATCGACCTCCTGGGTCATTCGTGCCTGGATGAGCTTTTCCTCTAAGTTCGTAATGAATTCCCCATCCTCGTCGAAGAGTCGCTTATAGACGGGGTGTGTCCACCCGGTAAGGACATCGATGGTGGTCCTTGCCTCAACGCTCATTGTTCGTCGTGTGTACGACCACCATCGGTGGTTGCTTGCTCTTGGGACTGATCAGTCGTATCGGTTACTGACTGGGTGGTTTCAAGTGCGTCAATGAGGGCTGTGGTGTCATGATCGGTATCGCGATATTCCGGAAACAGTGACTCCTCGGCTTCCTCCAAGATACGGGCGGCTTTGGCGGCATCCTCTTCGGTTGGCTCCGGCCGTGGTACCAACGCCTCCTTTTCAGGATCGATCTGGATCTGCACACTTTCCATTTCCATGAGATCATCAAGGCCTGCCTCCAGTTGTTCGGTGGCAACCAACGCCAACATTGTATCGGAGTCGTTGATAAACGCCTGAATCGTCGCCGCAACCTTGGCATACTCATTGATTTCCCGGTCGATGAGGTATGCTAAAATGACCTGTCGTTCGAATAGTTCTCGATCAAGCCGATCCTGGCTCCAGCCACGATCAAATTTGATCTGTTCAAGTGTATTGGACTGCCCCATCTTTCGAAAGTTATCACGCGCCGCTTGCCACTGGTAGATCTGCCGGACATTAATCTGGTCGTCCTCGGCATCATAGTGATTGACCTCGGTGAGTTCCTTGACCCGTCGGACCTTCTTGCCCTGTACCCGTGTCTGGGTCTGAATTGACACCAGATCCAGGGCGGTAAACATTGTCTTTGAGACATTGATCGGGTCCGTTGTGAACCGCTTGAGCACTTCACCAACCGTGTCAGCGTGAAAGGTGGTATATGTCGTATGGCCAGTTGACATGATCTGAAAGAGTGTCCGTCCTTCCTCGCCACGCACCTCGCCCATGATAATATAATCCGGCCGTTGACGCAGTGCTGCCTCAAGTAAGTCAAACTCATCGACATCGCCGATCTCGTCACCACTAAACGATGGTCGTGTGACCGATGCGACCCAGTTACGCTGTGGCAGTTCGACCTCGCGGGTATCCTCAATTGAGACAATCTTTGTATTTGATGGAATAAACAGCGAGACTGCGTTGAGTGTTGTTGTCTTTCCACTTGCAGTCCCCCCGGCAAAGAGGATGCTTTTGTTGTTCTCGATTGCCATCCAGAAAAAGGCCATCTGCTCTAAGGACACGGTCCGCCAGTTGATCAGATCAATCGGCGTAAAGGGAACGTCCTTGAACTGCCGAATCGTATAATTGGTCCCATGATCCGATACCTCCCGGCCAAGTGTCAACTGGGCCCGTGACCCATCCGGCAGTGTTGCGTCCACCTGTGGTCGCCGCTTTGAGATTCCTTTTCCGGAGCGTTGAGCGAGCTTTACCACAAAATCATCCAAACTATGCTCCCCGTGTGAAACATTTGTAATAATTTGTTCGTACTCGGTGTGGTAGACAAAGACCGGCGAATGATATCCGTCACAGGAAATATCCTCAACGTTGATGTCGTGTTTGATCCCGTCGATTCGCTCATAGCCCAGAAAGTCACGATTGAGATAATACAGCAGTTTGTGTACTTGTGTCTGTGTCAGTGTTGTCTGCTCGGTATCAACCGCCGCTTCCGGACGCGCCTGGCGTGATTCGGCCTGTTCCTCGTCGGTCCCGGTGGTGCCAAGTAGCCGATTACTCAGGCGTTGTAATGCCCCGCTGATCCGCCCCGGCGATGTATTCGATGATGGCTCTGGCGATGGCTGTGACGCTCCGATCGACAGTTTTGGCCCGTCATAGAGGTCATACCGCTGTAATAATGTAAACGTCTCACGCTCGATCACTTCGCTTCGATCCTTGTTTCCGACGGCGATATCCTCATCAGTGTATTTGATCGTCCGCCGGAGCTTTTTGGTGAGAAACTCCCGCAAGTCGGCTTCCCACGCGGTGACGTGTGGTTCGATGAGATAGTACTTGCGTTCATTTTCTTTTCGCGAATGGAAGATCACCACAAAGGCATACGGCTTGTTGACCCAGTACCGCTCAGTCTCCTCAAAATGGCGTTTTTTTGCCGCCGGCACTGCCTTCTCAAGATCATATCGATCAACAATGGTTGGGTCTCCATCTGCTGTTGAAAAAAAGGTCTCCTCATCAAGCTCCGAATTCACACTGACCGTTTGCTCAGCCACTCGCTCAGCGAGTGCCGCAGCCCCGCGCTGACGCTCCTGTAACCGTTCCCTGAGATCCGTGGCTGTGGTCCCCGGCGCCGACGTGTCCGTTGCCCCGGCCGGTGATGAATCAGCCTCGTCCCGGCTGTACTCGTCGGCGTCTTGCGTGGCCATTAATTCGAACTTTTAGCCCCCTTAACAAAAAGGCCTGTTGCCGTCGCCGATCCGTGTCAATTAAGACTGTCGGCTGTGCTGTGCCTGTCTCTGCTGACCATGTCCTATTGGTTGTCCTGTTGCATCGTTCTTCGGCTCTTAGGCAATATCGCGGCTGGTATCGACGGTCACGGTATCGGATAACCGGAGCTTGATTGTCTCCGTTGGTGCTGATCCCCCTCGGAATTTTGGCACTGATAAGCGATTTTCAATTTCCGACCCATCAACCGTCGTCTGTAGATCAAATACAATATCCGCGACATATCGTGTTGTGTCCCGATTTTCCGGCACCGACATGCCCGAGAGACAGTGTAATACGGCAACTGACTCGGTGTTGGTCATGTGTGTCTGGAGATCGTTGAGAAATCCGGTATACCGTGTCCGATCCCGATATTCAAGTACATCAATCGGATCGATAATGAGATTTGTTTCCTCCGGAATCGTGTGTACCAACCGGTTCATCTCATCTAACGGGTCACCCGTTGTGATATCCCGGATTGTTGTCTGATCGGCGGCGATGTTAGCTGCAGCAAGGGACTCTCGAATGGCCTCACTTGATCGCTGTGTCGTCAGATATGTCGTCTCTCGAGTGGCCACCAGCTCGTATAGGAGTAATTCGGACTGACTGGCTGGCGGGACACAGTATGCCACGACGCTCCCGGCCGGTAACCCACCGCCGAGTTGCCGGTCCAGCAGGTCAATCCCCGTCGAGAGACGCTCCGCCATGATAATGATTCGTCCAAGCGTATGTAATAGTTCTTTGGCCGCGGCAGCCCCCCCAGGCAATAACTCTTGGACATATACCTCTGCATCACGGTTTTCGCAAGTTATAGAACCAGTGCGTAACAACATCCCGTTGATGACCGAGCGGAATATTCGTGTTGAGTCGATCGGCCGATCCGCCGTTGAGGATCAGCGGATCGAGATTGTTGAGCGCAAAGGCATCGGCCATCCTGATTCAATCTGCGATGGGGTGGCCGAGGCTGTTGCCCGAGCGCTCTCACAGGCGTATCTTGACCGGGTTGGCACTGTGCTTCATTTCAATACCGATGAAGCACAGTTGGTCGCTGGCGAATCAGTCCCGGCTTTTGATGGTGGGGAAGTCCACTCCCCGATGTACCTGCTGTTGGTTGGACGAGCAACAACCACCTATGAGGGAACTCGAATCCCAGCGGAATCGATTGCCCGCTCAGCCGCCCGTGAGTACCTTGCCACGACGATTCCGGAACTTGATATGGATACCGACATCGTAATTGATGTCCGCTTTGGCGAGGGCAGCGGCGACCTACAGCAGGTCTTTGGGGAAGGCGCAACCGAGGTCCCCCGGGCCAATGACACGAGTTTTGGTGTTGGCCATGCCCCGCTGACCGAAACCGAGCAGATTGTGTATCAGGCTGAGCGACGCCTGCGGACTGAATATGCTGTCGAGCATCCGGCCGTCGGCCCGGATATCAAGATCATGGGTAAACGTGAGGACGACCGGATTGATGTGACCGTCGCTGTTGCGATGATCGATAAGTATATTTCCGACATGGCCGCCTACAAGGAGGCCGTCGCCGGCGTTCGGGAATTTGTCGCTGAGGTTGCTACCGAGTATACCGACCGGGAGGTGGCCGTGCATGTCAACACCGCCGACGATTATGACGAGGGATCAATCTATCTTACCGTCACCGGGACCTCCGCTGAGCATGGTGATGATGGATCCGTCGGCCGTGGTAACCGTGTCAACGGCTTGATCACGCCGAACCGTTCGATGTCCATGGAAGCCTCCTCCGGCAAGAATCCAATCAATCATATCGGCAAACTGTATAATCTGCTCTCAACTGAGATTGCAAAGACAGTTGTCGCCGAAGTCGATGGCATTCGTGACCTTCGCGTTCGATTACTCTCACAGATTGGCCGGCCGATTGATGACCCACATATCGCTGATATCCAGGTTGTCACCGAAGACGGCGTGTCGTTATCCACAATCGAACCGCAGATTATCGCAATTGTTGATCGCGAGTTGGCCGATGTCACATCCGTTACCGAGCGTGTTCTCGACGGCGATATCTCGACATTTTAAGCTCTAACGGACCCATCCTGTTTGTTCCCGGTACGTTTAGCAATCTTGAGACGGAGCTTTTAGCCTCAAAGACCGAGGCGTGTATGCGCCGATGGAGTCGGAAGGGGCAGTTCACGCGATGCGTTTATGAGCTGTTGTCAGTGTCGATAGAACGCGGTCAACCGGGATATGGAGACCAACTTGCCGTGTGAGTAACGCGACGGGGAGCAGCACAATCCCAAGGATAATGCTGAGCTGTAACAGTCCGAGGAGGACCATTTGGTAGACCCGTTTGAGCATCTGACTATTCATGTCCGCGGCCTGAGGCTGTATATATGTTGTGCCCCGGACCCCGACGCCTGATTGCGATTTTGAATTCCGGCAGTGTTTGGGTCCCAATGGCCCACTGTCGGGACATAACGATATGCAGTCGTTTGCTCATTTGCTGGCCGCCTGTATTATTTGCATATTATATGCAGCACATGCGCAATACCACCGGCGTGGTCGACGCCAATATGGCCATCTTTGCTTGCTCACCCGTGTTGGCTTCCACGCGGTCAAGAACCACAAAGAACGAAAGGTAGGGGGACACAGAGGTCTGTATGAGCAACTATCTCGTTGCGATGGAAGCTGCATGGCTGGTTCGAGACGTTGAGTCCGTTGATGACGCCATTGGCGTCGCTGTTAGCGAGGCTGGGAAACGCCTCAACGACGCCGATATGGATTATGTTGAGGTTGATGTCGGCGCAACGGGCTGTCCGGCCTGCGGAGAACCATTTGACTCTGCATTTATTGCCGCTGACACTGCCCTTGTCGGGCTTGTCCTTGAGATGACCGTCTTTAACGCCGATGGGGCCGAACACGCGGAGCGAATCGCAAAAAGTGAGGTTGGCGGTGCGTTGCGCGATGTGCCGTTGTCGGTTGTTGAAACAACCGAACTTGACGAGGACGCCGAGGATAATTAACGGTCGCCTGAAGCGACACCGTTTTTATATTCTACGCCCCACCTGCGGGTATGAAGTTATATCGCCCCGAAATATATTCTGTCGGAGGGCGATAGGATGCCTGAAGGCCCACGAACGCTCATTGTCGATGATTCTCACTTTGTCCGGACGGTCCTTCGTGATCTGCTTGAGGATCATGACATCCCGGTTGTTGCCACGGCTACAAACGGCCGTGAGGCAATCGAGGCCGTTACTACACACCGTCCCGACGTGATCACAATGGACGTCGAGATGCCGGAAATGAACGGCATTGAGGCTGTCAAACGTATCATGACCGATTGGCCGACCCCAATCCTCATGCTCAGTGCCCACACTGAGGAGGGGGCCAATGTGACATTTGATGCCCTGTCTAGCGGGGCTGTTGATGTCTTTCCTAAACCCGGTGGCGAGGTCTCACTTGAGTTGTCTCATCATGCTGACCGACTTGCGGAGATGGTCCGATCGGTAGCCAAGGCGGATGTCACAGCCCGACAGCCGGATGCTGAGCCCACTGATCGATCATCCTCGTCTGATACGCCATCGAGTGGCGACGCCACATATCACCGGCATCCAACCTTGTTGATCGGAGCGTCAACCGGCGGTCCAAAGGTCGTCGAACAGATTGTCTCGCAACTCCCACTGGCGGCCGACTTACGCATTCTGATCGTCCAGCATATGCCAAAGGCATTCACTGCAAGGTTTGCCGACCGGCTTGACCGTTCTTCGGCATATGCCGTTCGTGAAGCCGATGATGGACTTCGCATTGACGGTGGAACAGCAGTGGTGGCCGCTGGTGACTCACATATGGAAGTGTCCGGATATGCTCGGGGTCGGCTCCGACTGTCACTAACCGATGATCCCCCGGAACATGGAAGTCGGCCGGCTATTGACGTGACGATGCGAACGGCTGCCTCGGTGATTGATGATTCGCTTGTTGGTGTCGTATTAACCGGTATGGGTCGGGATGGCGCTGCTGGCATCCAGGCACTCAAATCGGCCGGGGCCTACACAATTGCACAGGACCGAGAGAGCTCAGCCGTTGATAGCATGCCAACCAACGCCATTGAGACCGGTTGTGTCGACGCTGTCCTGCCGATTGAGACGATCCCGGGCCGTATCGTCGACGCAATCACCACCTAACCTGAGATCCCAATGAACGACCAATATCTGGACGAGTTCCTCCGTGAAGGTGATGAACAGATCACGACGTTGAACAACGCGT
>JBEQBL010000032.1:0-12617 GCA_041639835.1 Salinarchaeum sp. | reverse complement strand
ACCGTTAAGCAAACACCCATAGCCCATGCGTGAGAGAGTCATCACTGGTCTAGGGATGAAATGTGGTGTTGGACCGCGTGAGCAGAATACGTGGCCCCACTCGGGGAGTTAGCCTGGAGGCAGTCATGTTATCCCGTCTGTTTAGCTAACACCAAGCGCTAAGTCCCCGTCCTCACGGAGCCGCCAACGGGGGCAAGCAGACGGGGGTAGTTCACCCGCAGTAGGGCATATGCGAGAGGACACTCTAAGGGGCCCAGGGAGATGCTGTATTAGGGGGATCTTGGAGCGAAACGACTACGCCTGCCGGTTCAAAGCCAGTAGCGTGGACTGGGATCGGGAGTTTCCCTTCGAACTATATGTCTGCCGGTGGGCAGAACGGTGCTGGCCGCCGGGGATACAGATCGACGATGAGGAAGTGGTCCTTGTCGGGCGCCAGGTCGGCACACAGCACCGACGGTGGGACACCGTGGTAGTAACCACCACCGCAGAGCAACTCCGGCAACGAGCACGCTTTGGGTCCCGCGAACTTGACCGTGATCTACTGCGAGTCGTGAAGCATGCGCCGGCATCATGGGAGTGGTACCGAGACGCAATTCCGGATCCAGGATTTCCGTGGCGATATGTGCGAGCAGCCGTGCATCGAGCGGCTGACCGTGAGCTTGTTGAAACCCAGCAGAATGGACGGCGACTTGAATATCGTCGTCGATGGCCGTTTCCTGACTGGCCAGTACGGCTCATTGCAATTGAGAACAAGCCTGATCTTAATGCCAGCGCAGCTCGACAGCTGCAAGAACAGCTTCGTCACGATGTCGACCTCGGGTTGGCCGATGAGACGTGGGTAGCAACACGGGCAACGGACCGACGCGCTGAGCCAGCGTTGTTTGAGGACATCCCTGTCGAGGCCGGGATCTTGGCCGTTGACCCGGAGACGGATACTGTGCGCCGGGTCTGGCATGCTAGACAACTGGCAATAGAGAGTACAGGCACACAGCGAACAAGAGAGCAGACGGCGGAGGCGACGACAGTAGACACAGCATGGAAACACCAGCGCCGACTAACACTCGCTGAACGTGTGTATGGACGTGGGTGGCGGTCATTTGTTGACTCAATGCGGCCGGATTGTCGATATTTCGGGGTCACCGAAGTCGCCACCGGATTGCTTCCAGCATGCGAGGCAAAGGGCTATTGTCCGACACAGGGAGAGTGTGCGGCTAATTGTTCGGCATTTGAACCAGAGCCACCGGCATGGCGTATGGATGAATGGCCGCTTGATGGAGGACCTGGGAAGCGGATCAAACAGCTACTCGCAGCACGGCGGCGACGACGGCGGATCAGGAATCAGTCGTGACCTCAATATCGACGGTTGCAGGGTCAACAGCCAGCCGATATGTTGGAACTGATCGGTGAATAACCTCAACAAGTCCCCGGTCGGCAAGCTGCTGAAGTTGACGGCGAAGCTCGTCGGTTGACGGATCAGTATCATGCTCCGCACGCAGATCCTGGAGTACGGAGACAACACTCTGTGACCGATCATCCAGACCAGCAAGAACGGAAAGAATATCATTAGCCAGTGGACGGACGGTCACAGTTCGGTCACCATCCGCGGGATCAATGAGATCGACCGCATCAGGCGTTGCCCGGATGAGACTCTGGTCATCACGGTAATAATACTCCTTGAGTTCGGCCTCAAGATACTGGTGCACAGCACTTCCACTATCAAGCCCCCATCGATGCTGAAGTTCGCTATTTTTCGTTGGCTGTAACTCGACGATATCAGCTAGCCGGCGTTTGGCTTCCGCCGAGAGGTCCATACCAGACGGTCCACAGTCAAGACGCTTAGCCACTGTGAAACACACATCCGGACACCGGCATCATAGGCATTATCCGCGGACAGCGACAGCAAATAAAAGTGCTAGCCTGTAATATGCAGTACTATGGCGCAACGGGTCCCGTTCGAACAGGTTGAGTCGGTCATCAGTGAGCACTCGTATCCAATGATTCGGTCTGATGCAGCCGTTGAGTTTGCTGAAACGATCATTGTTGAGAACGGCAAGGAGTACAATCTCGGAGAGATCATCTCTGATGCTGACAGTGATACCTACCCATCGCCGGAAGTGCTGCTTGAGGATATTAGGACGGAAATTATGACAGCTACGGAAGAACAGTAACTTAACGAGACAGACATAAGATGCCACATGGAGTTTTGTAATGAATGCGGGTCGATGATGAAGGCGGAGGATGAACTGTGGGTCTGTACATCTTGTGGGAATGCTCAGCCGAAGGACCCGGATGCGGACTATGTGTTGACAGACGATCAAGAGGTGCAGGAGGTTATTGAAACCGGCGACAGCGAAAGTGGGCTCCCAACGACCGAAACCACATGTCCGGAGTGTGGAAATAATCGGGCTCACTGGTACATGCAGCAGATTCGCGCCGCTGATGAGTCTGAGACGCGGTTTTTTGTGTGTACGGAATGTGAACACAAGTGGCGTGAAGACGATCACTAGCGGCTGTCAAACAAGGATCGGCTCACATTGGAGAGACAGGGACTAGTTGATAAGCTATGCCCGCCCTGAAGACGAGGTATTCACCCATGATGGGGTTTTATGTGCCCTTGAGCGGCGACAGATATGGGGCCGCCCAAAACGGGTTCCGGGTGGGGACTGTGCTGTGCTCACTCGAGGACCCCTGCTGGATTGCCACCGGCAACGCAGTGGTCGGTGGGAAGGCATGTTCAAGTACAAAGTATGCGACCGACGTATCGACGACGCTGTACTATCCGGTTGCCTCCTGCCGCGTCATAATCGCATACTGGAGCAGAAGCGATGGCACATTATCCAACTCCGAGTCCCCGGTGTGCTCATGGACACCTCTCAAAAGCGTCTGTTTTAGCCGTGTTGAACGACATCATGATATATACACACATGCCCGCTAATCATTATGCTTCACTGGGGAGTCCAGTGCTGTCGCGTCCAGCAGTTGTACGGCGCCGTGTCGGCTTTTTCACCGGTATGAACGGGGATGCAACCTCGGGGGAAAGATGAGCTCGGTGCCACCACCACAAGTGCCAGCCTCATGGCTTGCAGACTGGGAACAGACAGAGCAAGAAGTAACCGCAATTGTCAATCTCCCGGTTGTTGAGGTCACAGGACATACGCTTGTATACGAGCGTCAACGACAGTTTTTCTTTGCGAGCCGACTGGCGTTTCAGCCATCACTGCCGTCGGGCGTTGAGCCAGTGATCGAGTCGACGGTATTGGCAGCCGCCAAACGACAACTTCGGAGTCGACTGCATGATCGAGGGGCAGCAACAGTGACATTTGCGTCAGACCAACCGGCTACGGTGAACGGCCAGCAGATGCAACTCGTAGAGTTTGATGCTTTGCATGAGGATGATACGGCATTTGATGGATACCTTGCGGTCCTGCGCCCTGATGGGATGCGCATTGCTGGGGGTGCGTATCCAGCGAATGATCCAGCTGATGGCCGTGACACACTCCTGGGATTAATTGCAGGGGTGGAGTAGACAGTCACATCAGCGTCGCCGAGCAAAGGTAAGATAGCCGGTATGGCCAACTCCGCGTGTCGAGGGTCTAGAGCCACGATCGTCAAAGTCCATCTCCCGTTGGATCGTTTCAATAGTCTCAACATCAGCAAGACCAACATCCCGGGCAGTACGAGCCGCTGCTCGCGCGTCCTCAACGAACGGTGAATAGACGGCCAGAGATCCACCAGGGGTAAGCAACGACGGCGCCTGTTCGATGATTGTTGGCGCCGGCTGGAGATCAAGCGTAATAGCTTCGAAGGGCCCTGTCAGCGGACCAATGGCGCGTGTAAGATCCGCTGCGCGAATCTCAACGCGATCGGCAACATCAGCACGGCGCATATTCTCTCTGGCAACCTCAGCAAAGTCCGCATCACGCTCATAACTCAGAACATTGGCTCCGGTTCGGGCGCAAAACGCAGCCAAAATGCCGGTCCCAGTGCCGGCATCAAGGACTCGGTCACCGCTTCCAATGCCTGTGTGTCCAAGGATAAGGCCGACATCCCGGGGCAACATCGGAGCACCAGTACGCTCGAAATGCTCAATAAAGTCCGGACCACGAAGAGGACGAACGGTGAATTCCGTTCCAAGATGTGTCTCAACGGTGTCACCGGGTGTAACTGAGTCGGGGACCTCAAGGATCCCAAGGTCAGTTTCAAGTGTCTCACCCGGATCTAAAAGATACTCGCGGTTCTTCCGAACAAGCACTACCGCCACGGTCACTTACTCCAAGTCGGCCACGGCAGCAATGAGATCGCCGTCATTGGCTTCAAGCGCCTCACGGGCGGCATCCTCACTGGCGCCGGTACGATCAACAACAGTCTGGATATCTTCCTCAGGGATGGCAGGCGTATCATCAGCGTCCGGAATCGCCGCCTCCTGTTTGGTTGGACTGCCCAACACTTGGTAGGTTTCCTGGCCACGGGCATCCATTTTGGTTACTTCAGGATCGTCAAAGACAAGATCGCCATCATCCGTTCGGATAATAACCTCGGACGCGTCGAGCTCGTCGACATCGATACCCATCTGTTTCATCATTTGTTCCATCTTGCGGGGATCAAGTCCGCCGCCACCACCGCCAAACATATTGTGATCGATGGGTTCCGGGGGCAAATACCTGACGCAGCAAGATGCTCAGACAAGAGATTTACTCCGCAGGCCCGGCACCATACCGTACCTTTACCGCCATACCACTGTTAAAGGCCTGCATTTCCGCGGCAGCCAACTCAGCCCGTCCAACGCCAATGACCGTCGCATCATGGGAGATCCACACTTCATCCCCCGGGCGAATAGCCGGATCAACGGCCTGAACAAATTTCGCGAAGGCGTTTTTGCCATCCCGGATATACGGAGCACTCTCAGCGCCAACAGTCACGCGATACCGGTCCGGGAACGTTGTCGCGAGTCGCCGCGCAGCTGCAATTGAGATTGTCATGCGACCATCGGTGCGTCGACTCACAAGGCGTGTCTCACCGGCAAAGACCTGCTCAATGCGACCGGAACTGGTCCGCCGCACGGTGAGTTCCGTATGATCCGGAAACAGTCCCTCCTCGGCGCCGGCACCGAACTGATATGCGACAACACGACGAAGTCGGCGAAACTCCTCCACGGTCGGCGACGACTGGGTCGGTGCCTGAGATACCATACGTGTTGATTGCGCACCGCTTATCTTTATTTATTCGAAGTGGACAGATCGCAGGACAGTCACATGCTGCCTGTACAGGGCAACAAGACAGTCCGGGAGTGGCGACCATCGGACTGATACCATCGATAAGGTTGGGAGGACAATCAAAAGACCCGATGAAAGAGTTACAGCAGGAATTGATCCGGGTCGGCGCTAAGATCAACAACCGTATCCGCGGCATCAGTAAGCGACTCAGCTGTTGATTGACCAAAGCTGAACACTTCAATGCGGACACCTTCGTGTCGAAGGTGTGAACACAGCCGGGCAAAATCGCCATCACCGGTACATAAGGCAACCACATCGACGTGACTAGCAAGGGAAACAGCATCAAGGCTCATTCCAACGTCCCAGTCAGCCTTCTTTGAGCCGTCCTCGAAGGTTCGGATCTCCTTAATTTTGGTTTCAAACCCGATGTCACGAAGGGCATCAAAGAACTGACTCTCATCAGGAACATCGGCACGGACAACGTACGCGATTGCTCGTACTAGCGTCCGGTTTTTAACAGCTGCATTCAACAGCGCCGCATAATCAAGATTCTGTGAATAGACATGCTGGGCAGTATGGTAGAGATTTTGAGCATCCGCAAGGACGGCAATGCGTTGACCGGACGTGCTCACATCCGGTGTTGCTGGGTGGAAAATAAATATCCGTCGTCAGCCGGGGAGGTTGACGAGGTTCAGCGACTTACGCATAACCTGGGTGAAGCTAATTGAACAGACGATATACCAGAGGATCCACGCCCGAAGTGGGCCAACAACACCGTCGTTCCAGTTTTCGACGGGCCCAATCATTGGCATCACAATATCCGCCCCGGCATGGCCAATCGCTCCTTGGCCGACCATCCACCAGATCCAGAGGAAAATCGGGATTGTAAGGAGCATAATCCAGACCATCGGTCGGAACTGCTCTTTGAACATCCCGAGTTGTTCGGTAACCATGTCCATTTGCATCTGCTCGATGCGCTGGACAGCCTCGTCATTGCCTCGTTCCTCAGCGAGGCTTTTCTTCCGTTGGACCTCCTTCATCTGGTTTTGGTAGGCGGAGATGACATCCATGTTCATCAAGTTGGCCTGCAACAGGGTGGAGTACATGCCCGTCACTAGGGCGGCTGCAAAGATGACGGCAAAAAACGGGAGCACGTCGTGCAGCGGGCCAAAGATGATATTCACGGTATTCCCGATGGCAGCCTGTACCGGATCAAACCAGTAGCCAAGCACGAGCAGGGCAGTGGCACCACCGGCCGCCTTATCCCAGGTCGTCCATGAGGTTTCGGCATTGACGCCCAAGTCAGGCATCTCAAGATCAATTTCGGACTCGATATCTTCAGAGCCGAGGAGTTCCTCAACCCGCTCGGGATCCGTAAATCGGAAGCCACCGTCGGCACTTTCGAGAATGCCCTCCTCGATAACACGTCCCCACTGGCCGCTTGTCACCTCATCATCGACATCGTCCCAAGAGACGACACCGTCATTCTCGTCGGCCGCGGCTTTAATCGTCTTCAGGATGTCTTCCATCTCCTCGTCTTCCTCGAGGAGCGATCGAATCCGCTCCGCGGTCCAGACCATCACTACAAGGTTATCTATGGTCCTATTGAAGCCTTTTGTTCCGCGACTAGCGGGACGCGGGCAACCAACGGCAGATAGAGAGGGTTAGAAGGCGCCATTGCTCATGCGCACGGAGGACAACACTTCGGTGTGTGCCTGAGTCTCCTGTGCTCTTAGTTGCCTCCTGTTGAATAGCTGTTCCCCAAGACGCACTGAAAACAGCCGACTTAAACGCGGTCGTCGATAGCGACTTTGAGATCAGCCCAGACTGCATCGGGGGCCTGTTCGCCATCAATGGCAACGAATGCCTCGTCATCGCGGAAATGCTCAACAACAGGCATTGTGTTTTCCTCAAAGACCTCAATACGGTCACGGGCCGTCTCCGCGGTGTCATCATCACGCTGGATCAGTTCACCGCCACACGCATCACAGACACCGTCCTGTTCTGGCGGATTGTACTCAACATGGTAGTTCGTTCCACAATCATTACAGACACGGCGACCGGTCAATCGTGTCAGCAACTCCTCGGTACTGACTTCTAGATATGCGACGACATCAAGATCGGTCATTGAGGAAAGATACTCGGCCTGTGAGAGATTCCGGGGGTACCCGTCGAGGACGAATCCATCGGCTTCTTCCAAGGCTGCGTTGACAATTTCGTTAACGACTGGATCCGGAACCAGTTCGCCGGCTTCCATAAACTCCCGTGGCGTGCCGTATTCGGTATCCATGTCCTTGTTTGCACGAAGAGCATCACCGGTGGTGATATGCTCAACGTCATATGCATCAACGATATTGCTGCTCTGTGTCCCTTTGCCGGCGCCGGGGGCACCAAGCAGGGTAATCCGTGGTTCGCGCATACTCCCGGATGACAGCCACGTCCATATCAGTCCTCCGTAATCCGACGCCAACAACGGGGGGAGCGAAATGGTCTTTGGTGGATCACGGCTATCGTCGACATGACCCGCTTTGATGCGAGTACGCCGGATGATAGACAACAGCTGATTGTCGAGGCGATTACCGCCCATCGTGATCGTGCCAGTCCATACGTGACCTTTGAGGCCGATCAGTCGGACCACGATGAGCAATCCCCCCCGTGGGTACAGTACCGGCTGGCTGATGGACTTGTGAATGTAGACTGCACAGATCCAGAGTTAGATCGGATGAAAACGGTATTAGACCGGTATCCGGAGTTTCGTATTATCGCGCGTCAGCAACCGGAGCATGCTGAAGGCACCAATGTCCGTATTGAAGGCTATACCGATGAGGACCGACTAGCACGGTTTATCGATCAGATCTTTAGGTCAGTTTACGGGTATGATGACGAGTATCGACTCTGGGTAGCAGAGTTGTGACCGGATCAAACGTCTACAGACCACGTGATAACCGGGGGAATCGTCAGTAGAGTCTGCAGGCTTTCGCTTTGACCGTTTAGCTGATAGCAGGCGCCAAGCCCCACCCGCAGCGAGCGCGTCAGCGCGAGCAGGGTGGGGTAGTTCACACGGGTATTAAATCGGCAAAGCGGAAGGAATTACTCAGATCCAAACATCCGACGCATCATCGGATGCATTTCCATGAGCTGTTCCTCGGCAATCTCCTCGTAGAGTTTGTAAGTGATAGACACTGTAAGTAGCAGTCCTTCACCCGAAACCTGGCCGATTGTCCCGAGCATGTTTGCAAGGACAGCCAGCAGGCCAACGAGGGCGCCACCAAGGATCGTCACTTGTGGAATATACCGTCCCATGACCTGCTCTACAACACCGACTTCCTGCCGGAACCCGGGAATCTGCATGCCGGATTGTTGGATCTGTTTGGCGGTTGCCTCCGGGCCCATATTGGTTGTTTCAACCCAGAAGACGGCAAAGATGGCGCCGCCGACGACCATGAACGTTAGATCGACTGAAATTCGGGTCAGCACCTGCCACATCGCAATATCAGCCGGGGGATTAAGCCAGGCATCCGGGCTGTACACGGGCGCCAGGTAGTAGAAGAGACCACCAATAACCTGACCGCTCCCGTCGTAGTTGCCAAGCCACGGCATTGCTTGGCCAAACAGGACGATGTGTGTTTCCGTGGACAGTCGGTTGAGAATCTGACCGAAGAACTGGATGTTGGCCTGAAGTGCTCGGACGAGAATCATCGGTAGGACACTCGCGTAAATGAGCTTCACCGGGAATCGGCCACGAGCGCCTTTGACACGGGCGTGACTAAGCGGGATTTCAACACGGACTGATTCGGCGTAGACGACAGTCACAAAGATCAGAATCGTTGTGATCAACGCCAGCAGTTGTCCAGGACCTAAAAATAGGTCAGCAAGGCCAGGGCCACCGACAATCGCACCGACTTCGGTCTGTCCGGTCAGAATGCGGAACCAACTAGCAAAAAAGCCCTGCTCGCTGAAGCTGAACAGCCCACCGAACAGACGTTGACTCACACCGGCAATAATGAACAGCCCAACTCCACTACCAATGCCCCACTTGGAGATGATCTCATCCATGTACAGGATCAGTACACCGCCAGTGAAGACCTGTATAACCAGCAGCAGTTCAACCACCGACTGACTCAGACCAAGACCCGGAATTGGGCCAGCTTCAAGAAAACCGGCGTAAACCATCGGAATCGCTGTCATCAAAGTGACAATAATTACCAGCGTTTTCTGGAGGCCCTGATAGAGCACCTGATCACGAGGGTCATCTGTATCAAGCCCCAGCAGGTTCGCACCGCCAAGCAGTTGCATGACGATGCTTCCTGTCACAATTGGGCCGATCCCAACCTGTAGCAGCGATCCCTGCGCGCCGGCCAGCACGGTCCGGAACTGTCCAAATAGATCTTCCCCGCCACCGAGTCCCCAGAGCGTGACGTTGGTGAGGAAGAAATACAACACCAACACGCCCGCAGTCCACGCCAGCTTCCGCTTAAACGGAACGTGGCTCTGTGGCTGTCGGACGATGGGAACCCGCGAAAGAACCGGTTCAGCAGCCTCCTTCCATCCCATTGGTTATTCCTGTTCGGATCCGTCAGATACGTTTTCCGATTCTGCGCGCTCGGCCCGATCGCTGAGAACGGCCTCACCGTCGGCATCCTCAATGAGCTGACGGGCACTCGCTGAGAATGCGTCGGCAACAACAGTCAGTGAGGAGCGAACCTGGCCATTGCCAAGGACCTTGACGACATCTGCAGCAAAGCCATTATCCACGACCTCACGGGCATCAATGCGATACCCGTTGTCGGTCTGTTCGGCAATGTCCTCGGCCGCCAGCAATGGGGCATCCTCGTCCAACTTTTGAACGCCGATAGTCAGCACCTCATCGGTAACGGCATCCGGACGGGTAAAGCCATGTTTGCCAAGCGGTTCGTAGTTATGCTGTTCGTGCTTGTCGCGGCCTGCACGTCCACGCCCGCCACGATGGCCGGCGCCGCGGCGATTTTTCTGTGAACCGCCGCCGTGCGTGCGTGAACCGCGTTGTCGTTTTTTCTTACTCGTCATGGTTCTTATCGCATCGATTCAAGTAGGGCGTCAATCTCGGCCGTTGAATGCTGACCAAGTTGTCCGCCCTCAGCAGTCGGATGTTTGATACCATTGTGTCCGCCTCGAGGAGGATGAAGCCGTAGAGCCGGTGATAGCCCGGCATCCTGCAGAGTCGTATCCTCAGCCACCAACGCCTCGGCTAAGGCTGTAACATCCTCGTAGGTCGTCTGCTCGGCAACCCAGGCATCGTCGATTGTCGCCTCACCGGACGCCGGTTCGCCACGACGACGAAGCAGCATCGCAACGGTGTCCGCACTTGGTTCCCCGTGGGCCACGTGATCGTGAACCTTCGTAATCATGCCGCGATAGGCATCCGTCTCAGGAACAAAGGTACAGTGATTTTGCTTGTGGAGGTTTAACATTGCAAGCGTATCTCGAACCTCCTGGTTCATGTCAATCTCACCGCGAATCTGGACAATCGCCTGCATCACTCAGTCACCTCCTCAGGTTCAAACTCGCGAGCGTCATCGTCGGCTTGGGCCTGTTGGATTCGTGGCGGTGTCCGCGACCGCGAGGCGTTTCGCAGGGCGTTGAACGTTGCCTTCGCAAAGTTGACCGTCGTACGGGTATTCCCGTAACTCTTGGTCCATGCATCCTCAATGCCGGCCAATTCAAGAACCTTCTGTGGCGTTTCGGCGGCCGCTAGTCCAAGCCCCTGTGGGGCCGGATGGACCTCAACGGTCACACTGCCGGCTGTTCCCTCCGCTTTACGGACGAGTGAGTGTGTTCCACCGGGACGATCCTCCCACGACCCGCTGCCACGCTCAACTTTCACAATATTTTGCTTGGCGATCCCGATTGCCTTCTGGATCGCGGCACCAACCTGATCATCGCGACCCTCTGCGTAGCCGACATACCCATCCCGGTTGCCAATGACGACAACACACCGGAACTTCACTCGGCGTCCGGAGTCGGTCATCCGCTGGACCATGTTGATGTCCAAGACCTCATCCTCAAGCCCGGGCAACAACTGATCGGCAATTTCCGGCTCTTTCAGCGGGAGCCCGGACTGCAAGGCCTCCTCCATGGAATCGATTTCGCCATCCTGTACCTGTCGGCCGAGCCGTGTCTGGGGCTCCCAGCCGCCGTCGTCGTTATGTTCGCTCATGCCTCCTCCTGCAGTGTTTCGAGCACGTCGTCGAAGTGCTCAGGTAGTTCAGTGGCGTCGAAATCCCCGCTGTAGAGCGGCTCCTCAAGCTGGTCGGCGTAGTCGGCGATGTGCTCGCCGCGGTTACGCCGCCAGTCAGGGAGGACCGACTCGTTGTGTGGAATATCAAGTCCAGCATCAATAGCCCCCTCTTGGACCGCGAAGACTTTACTTCCTGGCGTCGGGCTGTGCAAGCCAATATCAAGGACTGCTTCCTCGTATCCAGCATCAAGTGCTCGCTTGCCAGCCAGCAGGCCGGTTAAGTAGGCACTTGGGAGGTTCCCGGTCGGGGCCTCCCAGCCATACTCCGCAAGATCACTTGAGATTGCACTTGCAGCAGTTTCGTCACCATCCGGACCAAGAGTCACCAGCTGCGCCCTGATATGATTGTTCGAAACCCGCGCGACAAGGCGCGGCTTGCCGGATTTCAGCAGGCGCAACCTCTGATGGTAATCAGTCCGAACCTCACGCCGACGCCGCATCGGCACGTTATATCGTGGACCAGTCGCCATTAGTTATCACCTCGAAGTTGTGATCGATCAAGATCGATATTATACGTATCCTCAATGTAGTTCAACAGCCGACGGACATCGGGAAACTCGCCACCACGAGACTTATTATACAGCTCGCGGTATTGTCCGGGAGTTAACGTCCCGTCATCGCGGAGTTCCCGAAGCGTCTGTCGCTGAGCGCGGACCTTCCGCTGCCAGGAGTCTTTCTCATCCTGGCGCGCACCGGCTTTCCCTTTCCGGGATCCGGCGCCGGATTGATGACCGTACGCACGCTTTGCTGCGCGCTCTCGAACACGGCTACGGGAGTTTCCACTGGCCGGTTTCGCACGGATCAGTCCTTCATCAATGAGCTCAGCGATATCTTCACGTGTAATCGCATCCGCCAGCTCATCCTGTTCGTCCGGATCAAGCCAGACGCGGTTCTCACCAACGCCAAGCACATCCGCAGCAAGTCGCTTCTGTGCACGAAGGTCGGTCATGCGTTATCAGCCTCCACAGTGACTTCCTCGTAGGTTGGGTTGAGGACGCGAATCTCCTGCTCGGCAGCGCGCTCCTCGATTCGCTCACGTTTGCGAGCACCAACTGCAGACGCAATTCGGACCGCTTCACGCGCCGGATCAACGTCCGCTAGATCAGCAGTGAGCGCGCACTCGGCCC
>JBEQBL010000031.1:0-12819 GCA_041639835.1 Salinarchaeum sp. | reverse complement strand
CCAACCGCTGCTGGTTGGGCTACGGTGGTATGTGAGTGTAAGTAGTATGACGCACTCGTTGCCGTCTTGAGCATGAGCACGTTCCCCACAGCAGCATGCCGCAGGTCTACCGCGTTATACCTCTCCAATAGAATAAATGGTAGGATTACAACCAGCCTATGTCACGTGGTTTGTGGCATATCATGTCGGCTTCATCCACCTCCCTGAAGGGGTGGGCTTTCGCCTCGCTACCGCTGTAACCCGTAACCACGATTAGGACTGTTTTGGCTTGCGAGCCTGTTCTGGATGATCGGAGACAAAGACACTCGTGTTGGCCGGGATATCTTCGGTAATCCAAGAGTTGGCGCCGATACTCACGTGATCACCGATTTCAACGGGGCCAAGAATGTTTGTCCCGGCACCGATAACAACGTGATCGCCGATATCGGGATGTCGCTTGTAGCCCTTCCGAAGCATGTGCTCACGGTCCTCACGCTCTTCAAAGTGTAAGGCCCCCAAGGTTACGTTCTGATAAATCCGAGCCCAGTCACCGACAGTGGCCGTCTCGCCGATTACAACCCCGGTTCCGTGGTCAATAAAAAAGTACTCGCCAATGGTCGCACCAGGGTGAATGTCAATTCCGGTTTCGGTTTTGGCATATTCGGTAAGTTCACGGGCGTAGGCCGAAGCACCGAGTTCGTACAGTTCATGAGCAACCCGATGGATAAGAATCGCCTGAAACCCGGGATAGGACCGAATGATCTCCAAGTAAGCCTTGGCGGCTGGATCACCCTTGTAGGCGGCCTCAACGTCTTTTTTGAGTGTTGCACGAATACCAGGAAGTCGGTCAAGGAGTGCATCAACAATGCCACTGGGATCCGTCTCGGTGTAGGGATCAATCCCGCGGTAACAACAGCGCCCTAATTCCGTAAGCTGTTGATGCACCGCCGCTGGGTCAGCAAGAAGATTACTACCGTTCCAGCAGCGAGGGAACAGCAGTTGTTTGAGCACCGTCACCTCATCCCGCAGCCGGTCGCGGCGGGGAAAGTTCATATCCGGATCCGTTGGAAATGGATCCTCATCGTCAGCATAGGACGCCACAAGGCGCTGGTGTGCATCCCCGGGATACTCATATCCCATCGTATCCGTACCATGGCATCTGGCGGTATAACTTTTACACTACTCGAAGGGCCCGGCAGCGGGGGTACGTCCCATCGCATTCGCCAGGCCGTGGTAGCTTACAAAAACGCCTGTGGAATAGCCCTATGGGCAGTGGTGCCCACAGGAACACTACTCGGAAGTAGAGGTCAAGACACGAGCAATCACTGGGTGTCATCGGCCGGGGGCTCATGATATAGTCCGGCAAGTGGTGTGGTGGTAGTGTCGAAGGATGAATCAGCTGAGCTGCCAAGGGTCACAAGCGCCGCCAGGGCCTCTTGGAATGATAAGGATGTTTCAATGATGCGTGATGGCGAGACAACAAGCATGTGACCGCCAACAGTTGGATTCGGAGCCAGTGGGAGATAGACAGCAGTCTGGTCCCCCTCAAGTGCGTCCTGCAGGTCAGCACGGGTATCCCCGACAACAAAGCCAAGTGCATGAATATCATCAGTGAGGGCGACAAGAACGACACGACGAAACTGGTCGTCGCCGCCTTGAAGAATAATTTCACGGGCTCGACGAAGCCCACGATAAATTGGACCGAGCAATGGAACGTGCTCGATAGTCACATCAAGCCGGGCCACGACCAGCCGCCCAACGCGATTGCGAACAACCGCCCCAAGAACAAGCAGCCCGAGCAAGAGGCCACCGATACCGACCACCGCAGCGACAGCTTGGGCAGCAAAGCCGGTAATGCCAACACGACCAAGCACAGCCGTGACGGTGCCAAGAAGACCGGTAAGAAGTCCAAGCAGCTGCCAGCCGACAATGATGACAAGGGCAATCGGGACAACAACGGCAAGCCCAGCTAATAGTGATCGCATCGCCCACTGGCGTGGTGAGTCGATCATAGCTGCGCCTCAACAGCTTCAATGGCGGCCGCTGGGGTTGAGACGGACTCAACACCGTCGACGGTGTGTGTCTCAAGTCCAACGACGGGACGTCCAGCATTCAATGCGAGAGCAATCTCAGAGAGGGTGCCATAGGCGCCATCAACGGCAATGACCGCGTCACCGTTCATAACGACGAGACTGTTGCGAGCATCGCCCAGCCCCGTTGCAATCGGCACATCAACGTACTGATTGGCCGCAGTGGGGTCATCCATGGGGAGGATACCAACAGTCCGACCACCGGCCTCAGCGGCCCCTTGACAGACGGCTTTCATAACCCCCTCAAGCCCGCCACAGACGACTGTATGTCCACGTCGACCAAGACGGCGACCAAGATCACGGGCCTGCTCATAGGTTGTCTCGGAAATGGAGCTTCCACCAATAACGCTGACACGCATGTTTAGGGCTATGGCCGCGATCACTCAGTGATTTGGGATGATTATCGGTCCACAGCCAGCAGCGCAACGCGTTCACAGACAAGCGCTTCAAGTGACGCCTCGGTGGCGGTCAGTTCCGGCTGGTCGATATCAAACCAGCGTTTGAGCCGCTCGGGGCTACCAAGCGCAACCTCACCCGGGGTAAATGTCGATAGTTCAGAAACCGCATCAACAGCCGCTTCGGGAGTGCTATCGGAGTCATGGGAAACGATAATGACAGCCGCTGGGGTCTGGCCAACGGTAAGGCCGATCTCGAAGGCGCGTTCAATCTGACGAGTGGCTGCAAGATAAAGCAGAATCTCGACGCCGCGATCACGTGCGATTGCTTCGTTACGACGAGACGCTTGCATGGCATGTTCGACGGCCGTAGCGATATGCTCGGCCCCGGCAACATACCGGGCATCAACAGCCTGAATCGTACAGGCATGCTGATGCCCGATGCGATCAAGCGCACTGAGAACGGGATCAAGCGCCTCAATATCAAAGGTCCCTGTAAGACGCGATATAGCGGCCGTCATGAGAAATCACCGAGACTCGATTGATCAGCTGTATCGGACGACTGGGTGGTAGTTGAAGAGGTTGAGCTAGTAAGAGTGGCAGAGTCAGAAGCGGCTGTATCATCCATCGACGGGTCTTCACGCCCAACGGTTTCAAGAATGCGTTCGGCGGTTTGCTCACGACCACGGAGCGCCTCGAGGATAGTCTGCTTATCACCAGTCCGAAGATCCGCTGGGGTCTCGATGCCAGCCTCGTAGAGGCGTCGAGCACGCTTGCGACCAATGCCACGAACACTGACGAGTTTAAGCAGTTCCGCAGTAACGCCGTGTTCGACCCGGCGACGAGCACGACGTATGGCCGTCACGGCATCAAGATCAAGTTCAGCGGCTAATTCCTCCGTAGCGCCCAGAAGCCATTCGGCGGTATCAACCTTTGAGCGAATATCTCCGGGGCCGATACGATAGCGGTCGGTAATCGCATCCTCATCAACCTCAGAGGCCCAGTCCTCAAGCAGTTTGGCAGTTTTCAACGCCGAAAGCCAGCTTTCAAACGCGGTTTCGTCAAACTCACTTGGAGCCGCCCCAAGGAGTTCGTTGGATCGTTCGTAGTGAACTTCGGTGTATGTCTCATCATCACCCGAGCGAAGGTACAGTTCATAGAAATCTGGCGTGCGGGCGACAAGATGATACAATCCAAGCGCCGATGGACGGTCGGTATCGAGACTACAAAGCCCATCAATGATTGTTGCCGCGCTCATCGGGTCAAGATAGAGTCGCGAAACCGTATAGCCAAGAGCTGTTGCATCGATGGTCCCATCAGAGGTAGTAATAAACTCATTGGACTCAAGATACCATAACACCTCATCAAGCACACTCGCAAGATGACTGTCCGCAGCTGTCTGACTGGCATATAGTGTCTCTGAGAGAAAACCAAGCAGATCCGATCGCGTCCGGGCAAAACCAGAGGCCACCGTCGCTAGTACGTGGGTCCGAAGCGCCGGTTCAGCAGCGAGTTTTGATTTGACGGGCTCGGGGTCGGCATACAAATACCGATCAAATAATTCATCGCGTTCATCATGACTGTTGGCAAGTAATACGGCTTCACCATAGGGATCACGTCCTGGCCGGCCAGCCCGCCCCATCATCTGATGGACTTCAAGCACTGGCAGCGGACGCATCCCGCCGGCGGTGCCGTCATAGCGCCGCCAGTCACGAACAACAACGCGACGACTGGGGGTATTGACACCGGCAGCCAGCGTTGGCGTTGCCGAGACAACTTTCAGTAGCCGCTCCCGAAAGGCATCCTCAATAAGCGACCGGTGTTCGGCGGTTAATCCAGCATGATGGAATGCTGCCCCGGTCTCGACACAGGCAGCTAAGTCAGTGCTGGTCTCCGTATCACTGACCTGTCGGATATCCGCAGCAAGATCGGCAAGTTGAGCGCGGTCCTCGTCGGTTAATGCCGGCTCAATGGCACTGCCAAGCCGTTCAGCCGCCGATTCGGCGTTCCGTCGGGAATTGACAAATACCAGTGTCGAACCCGCATCCGAAAGAGTATCCTTAGCAATCGCCGCTGTTTGGGTTAGATCGGGCGGGACCGGTAACTCGGTTTGAGACCCATCGGCGAAGGAAATCGCATTCCCATAGTGAACGCCACGACGAAGTTCAATCGGTCGCCAGTCAGTGTCAACAAGTGTGGCATCAAGCCACTCGGCAATTGCATCGCCGTTTGCAACTGTTGCGGAAAGAGCAACAACCTGAAGCCCCGGATTAAGTCGTCGGAGTTTCGCTAAGGTAACTTCAAGCGTTGGGCCACGCTGGGCGTCATCAATTAAGTGGACTTCATCGGCAACGACGCAGGATAACTCCTCAATCCACGGAGCACCATTCCGAATCAACGAATCGACTTTTTCACTGGTGGCGACGACCAGATCCGTTCCGGCAAGCCACTCTCCACTGTCCTCGTAGTTACCGGTGGCAACACCGATGTCAATGCCAAGCGCCTCGAAGGCTGCAAAGTCCTCTCGTTTTTCATTGGCAAGGGCCCGAAGGGGGACAATATAGAGGGCCATGCCCCCCCGCTCAATGGCTGCCAGCATCGCTAACTTTGCGATGAGCGTTTTGCCACTGGCCGTTGGCACACTTGCAACGACATTGGCTCCGTCTGTGACACCGGCCTCAACGGCCGCCTGCTGTGGCGGATAAAGTTCGCTGATGCCTGACTCTTCAAGAAGTCCAACGGCTTCCGTCGAAAGATGTGGCACCGACGCAATGTCCATTACCGAGTTGTACACTGGTCTTGAAATTGAACCTGTCGCACAGTCGGTCGAAGTAAAAGCATTAACCACCCTCCACAGCGCATGACCAGATATGAAGGTCCTCATTACGGACCCAATTGCGGATGCCGGGATCACCCGTCTGCGTGAAGCGGGGTATACCGTTGAGACAGGCTATGATCTCGAAGGAGAAGCGTTGTTGGATGCTGTCAGCGATGCACACGCGATGATCGTCCGCTCGGGGACGGACGTTACCGAGTCGGTCCTGGCAGCCGCAGATGAGTTGGTAATCGTCGGACGGGCTGGCATTGGGGTCGATAACATCGACATTGAAGCAGCAACGGACAACGGAGTCATCGTTGCCAACGCCCCGGATCCAAACGTGCGAGCAACGGCTGAACACACCGTTGGCATGTTGTTTGCAACAGCACGGTCAATCCCACAGGCACACGGGCGTCTAAAAGACGGTGACTGGGCCAAAAGTGACTATTTGGGAACGGAACTAAACGGTCGGACACTTGGGGTCGTTGGCCTTGGCCGGGTTGGTCGGCAGGTGGCCACCAAGTGTGATAGCCTCGGCATGGAAGTCGTTGCATACGATCCGTATATTCCCGAAGAACGGGCCGAGGCGATCGGAGCGGAACTGGTGCCGGATCTTGATACCTGTTTGGAGCGGGCGGATGTCGCGACAGTGCACACGCCGCTGACTCCAGAAACGGAAGGCCTCATTAGCGCCGAAGAACTCGAAGCATTAGATGGGGGCTTTCTGCTAAACTGCGCTCGAGGGGGGATTGTCGATGAACCTGCGCTTGCAACGGCCGTTAAGGAGGGGACCCTGGAGGGTGCGGCAATCGATGTATACAAAGAGGAACCGGTTCCAGCCGATCACCCACTGCTAGAGGTTGAGAACATCGTTACAACCCCTCATTTGGGCGCTAGCACCGAAGCAGCACAGGAAGATGTGGCGACGCTGACCGCTCGACAGGTCATCGCCGGGCTTGAGGGTCGACCAGTGGTTAACGCATTGAACGCACCGTCGGTCGACGAAAGCACGTTTGATCGGATTCGGCCCTATATCGATGTTGCCGAGACAGCCGGCCGCATCGCGACCCAGCTGTTTGATGGCCGGGTAGCGTCCGTTGAGGTGACCTACGGTGGCGAACTTGTTGATGAGGATCTTGAGTTGGTCACTGCCGCTGCACTGCAGGGTGTCTTGGAGCCGCTTGGGTGGAACGTGAATCCGGTAAATGCACGCACAGTTGCTGAGGATCGGGGTGTCGAGGTGACCGAATCACGGACTCGCCAGGTTGAGGACTTCCGGAGTCTGGTACAGGTCACCGTCAGCGATGCCGACACATCCGTCAGCGTCGATGGCACGTTGTTTGCGGATGAAGATCCACGGATTGTGCGGGTTGACGGCTTCCGGGTGGATGCAATTCCTTATGGACGGATGATGGTCGTGGAAAATGACGATGTGCCAGGTGTCATCGGCCATATTGGAACTGTTCTGGGCGAGCATGAGATCAATATCGCTGGGATGTTCAATGGACGAGAGACAATCGGTGGCGAAGCGGTAACTATCTATAACCTGGACGATCCGGTGCCGGATACGTTAGTTGAACAGCTAGAGTCCGATGACCGGATTATTGAGGTGACACGGATCACGCTTGGCGGGCCAGCAGGCGCTGACACCACAGAGTAACCCGGATGGGATAACCAATGATTGATGAACTGCTCGGCCGCTCGGAACTAAAAGCCCGCATCGAGACCCTTGAGTCGGAGCGTGAGGAGCTGCAGGCGGATAATGAGCGTCTCAAAGAGCAATTGGCGGCTGCTGATCGGCGTCGAAAAGACGCTATTCGCGAACGACAGCAAGCCCAGGAGGAGTGTAACCGACTTGAGGACCGGATTGCACAGTTAGAGGGAGAGCTTGATCGTCGAAGTGATCAGGAGGACGTCGTGTCGTTCAGAAAGACAGAGCAGTTGCAGGGTGCAGCCGTTGAGGAGGTACTTGATCGAATTACCACCGTTCAGACGGGGCCAGAAGGACTGTTAACGGCCGCTGTGGAGAAGGCCCCAGGGCCAGCAGTCATTGACGCCTTTGGTGACCGGGCAGCGCTTGTTGGTCGTGCAGCGCCATGTATTGCGATTACTGATGATCGACAGCTGCTTAGTCTTGCATTGTCGCCACCGGTTATGCCGGAGGCATTCGTTGACTGGGGAGATCGGCCGCAGCTTGAACGGTCATGGTTCCGGCCAACAGGCACATTTACACTGGCCGTTGTCCGCTCAGATCTCTTCGCCATGGGAGTATATCGAGGCGATGAGCGAGTTGACTACCGAGGATTTACCACCGATGTAATGAGCGATCACTCCAAAGGCGGGTTCTCACAGGCACGGTTTGAGCGGCGCCGTGATGAGCAAATTAAAACGCATCTTGAGCGCTGTCAGGCAGCACTTGATGAGCGAACGACCGATCGTCTTTATTTGGTCGGTGAACAGACCGCCTTGGATGAGCTTGCGGTCGACGCGACAGTAACGGATACTGTCGATGCGACCGGAGCCCCCAAGTCAGCATTAAAAACAGCGTTTGCGGAGTTTTGGACGACACAGCTGTATCTCATCTGAGCGGGTGACATAATACTCAATGGCGTCGCTGCCTAATGATCGCGTATGTACGCGGTTGTTGGGTGTAGTGAGTGTTCGGCACTGTGGATTATCACGACTGACCCGGAGACGACAGAATGCCCACGCTGTGGGACCCGGCATCAAGTTGCCAAACTCAAACGGTTTGTTGAAACTGAGGATAAGGCTCACGCCAGGGAGATTCGAGGGTCGATGCTGGCAAACAGACAGGGAGAGGGAGATGCATTTGCAGCCGTGGATGCGTATGCCGAACTGGAAACCCAACTTGACACAGCTGGAGTTGATGACGAAACGTATCTCAGAGCATCCGGCGTCGACCCGGATGCAGCGGCCCAGGCTGGTCAGCAGGCGACCACTGGGACTGGAAGTGCCGGCCGAGGAAGTGTCGCTGAGACAATTCGGGAGGGGCTGGAAACACTTGACCACCCGACGAAAGCCGAGTTAATCTCGTATGTGACCGCTCGTGGAATCTCGGAGACAACGCTTGAGACAGGGCTTGAAAAGCTCAAACAGAATGGAGAGATAGTACGCGATGCAAACGGATATCGACTAATCTGACTACTCTCGCGAGTAAGGTCATAAGCGTTTTTTGCTTCCGCTGTGAGCGCCTCTCGTGGCGAAGTCAAGGGCTTTGCCCACGCTGTATTATCGACCAAGATCTTCGTGAGCACTGGAGAGATGGCGAGCAGCAAGAGCAGCTAACAGGGAGATTTCACCCGCGAGGGTTCCAGCAGCGATAATCTCCGCAAGCGCATCGGCGTGTGCTCCCGGTGGGGAGCCACCACCGGTGATACCGAGAATCGATAACGCCTCCTGTTGGGTTGGAAGCCCGGTGCCACCACCAACTGTCCCGACCTCAAGACTGGCGAGGGTCACACTCGCATAAAGCCCGTCTGGGCGCTGTTCGACACTGGTAATAGTATTAGCCCCTTCAACAACCTGGGCCTCATCCTGACCGGTAGCCAGGAAGACAGCAGCAATGACATTTGCAGCGTGGGCATTAAATCCAAGAGCCCCGGCCTTGGCGGAGCCAAGCAGGTTCTTCCGGGTATTGGCCTCAACAATCGCTTCGGAGGTTGTATTAAGCTCCTCTTCAACGAGTGACTCTGGAATTAACACATCCGCGGCAACAGTCCGGCCTCGGCCCTCAACGGCATTGATAGCGGCCGGTTTCTTATCACTGCAGAGATTCCCTGACACAGCAACCAGCGAGGCTGGGGTGTGCTCTTCGACGACCTCACAGGCTTCAGCGGTGGCAATGGTGGCCATATTCATACCCATTGCATCTTTGGTGTCGTAGGCAAACCGGAGGTAGACGGAGTCACCGACAACGTAAGGATCGACATCGAGTAATTCACCATGACTGGTTGTTGATTCGGCAGCGTCACGAAGGGTCTCGATATTATCGGCGACCCACGAGACCACTGCGTTGGCATCGGCAACGCCGTCGACACGAAACACAGGGGCCCGTGTCATCCCTGTTTCAATCACTCGAGCTGTTGCACCGCCGGCAGCCTGAATAACCCCACAGCCACGGTTAACAGAGGCGACAAGTGCTCCCTCGGTTGTTGCAAGGGGAAGATAGTACGACCCGGTTGCGACACCGCCATCAACCGTGAGTGGCCCAGCAACACCAAGTGGGATTTGGGCAGCACCGATCGCATTTTCAATGTTGGCGTCAGCTTCAGCAGCATCAAACGCATACTCACCAACTGTTGAGAGGTCAGCATCGGTTTGTGACTGGATGACGCGACGGCGAACCGTAGCAGCAGTATCGTGGTCAACGTGGTCGGTGAGCTCGTATAATTGAAGATCACCCGCAAGGACGCGGTCGACGAGCTCGTCTGGGTCTGGCATGCAAGAAATGTATAGTAGCGGTCGCTTGAGCGTTGTCGTTTCTGTCGCGACGAAAGACTGATACTGTTATTTGCTTGGGGCGCCCTCCTTGGACTGTGACCACGGCTGCCGATCTGATTCTTACAAATGCACGGGTCTACACACTGACCCGTGACTCGTTGCACTCAGGGGGGACACCGGATGCAGAGGCGGTGGCAATTCGAAATGGACGAATTACGGCTGTTGGCTCAAGTTATGACATCAGGTTTCGTGAGGGGGTTGACACTCGGACGATTGATCTTGACGGACAGGTCCTGCTACCGGGATTTATCGACGCTCATACCCATTTGCTTCATACGGGAGCACGACACCGGTTTGTCGATTTGACGAAGGCAGACTCACGGGCAGATGCGTTAGAGCAGCTTACGACCCGAGCCCAACAAAGCCCAGCTGCCGACTGGGTACTTGGAGTCGGCTACGATGAGAGTCAATGGGCCGACGGAACGCTCACCAAAGCGCAATTAAATGAAATTAGCACAAAGAGGCCGATTGCTGCAATTCGGGTGGATATGCACACGGCCGTTGGAAACACCCCGGCGATCAAATACTGTCAAGAGCAAGTTGGCACGGAGTATATCCGAACCGACGAGACTGGGACCACCGGCGTGGTTGTTGAAGATGCCGTTGTGGCGATTCGAGAGGCCGTTGCTCCGGGAAAAGCAGGAACACGAGATCTGATCGAGACCGCAATTGAGCACGCTAACAAGAAGGGCATCACCGGCGTCCATGATAAGACACGACGACCGGTTGTAGCACGGATTTATCGGGAACTAGCGGCTGCTGGAGCGCTTGATCTGCGGGTGCGGGTAGATTACTGGTACGACCACTTTAGTGCGCTTGACGGGCTTGGCTTTCGCTCGAATAGCGGTGGGCCCTGGGTAACTGTTGGCGGGATCAAAATGTTTACTGATGGATCAATCGGGGCGCGAACAGCCCGACTTACGGAGCCATACCGCGAATCCGACAGTCACGGCCGGTGGGTAACGACACCAGCAACAGTTGAGAACCGAGTCCGCAAACTAACCGACGCCGATTTTCAGGCGGTGATACACGCAATTGGGGATGCCGCAGTTGAACAGACCGTTGACATACTTGCCGCTGCCGATGGAACACGGCATCGAATTGAGCATGCTGAATTGGCGAGTGACAGCGCAATTGAACGGATGGCCGAAGCCAATATCATTGCGTCTGTACAGCCAAACTTTCACCGATGGGCAGGTGACGGCGGCCTCTATGCGCAGGCGTTGGGAACCGATCGTACACGGCAGACAAACCGTTTGGGTCGAATGCACGAGGCAGGAGTACATCTGGCCTTTGGCAGCGATGGAATGCCATTGGACCCGTTATATGGGATTGAACAGGCAGTCACAGCACCGACGGAGGCCCAGTCATTGTCAGTTGGCGCCGCAGTGCGTGCATACACACATGGCAGTGCCTATGCCGCGTTTGATGAGAAAACGCTTGGGACAATTGAGCCAGGGACACATGCCGATATGGTGGTACTTGATCAATCGCCATGGACGGATCCAAGTTCAATCAGTGACAGTGAAGTACTGATGACACTTGTGGATGGAACCGTCGTATACGACCATCGAGAGTGAGTGAGGACCGTGGTGTGTGATCAGAGCCAGGAAAGCTATGCATTCTGAGCGGACAGCATCGGTATGGATTTAGGACTCAGTGACGATACGGTGGTACTCACCGCAAGCACGAGCGGCCTTGGCCTTGCAAGCGCAGAGGCCTTTGCTGAGGCAGGGGCAAACGTGGTTGTCTGTGGGCGAACAGCCGATCGATTGGAGACAGCACAAACACATCTTCAGGAAATTGCCGGAGAAGATGCGGTACTCGCCAGACAGGCCGATATTACGGATCCGGATGCAATTGGGGCACTAATTGAGACAACAGCGGATCGATTCGGAAGTGTCGATCACGTGGTTACATCTGCCGGAGGCGTGCCAAGTGGTCCAATAGATGAGTTAGATCAGCAGGACTGGTATCAGGCCTATGAGTTGCTCGTCATGAGTCATGTCTGGACAGTAACGACAGCGGCTCCGTACTTGCATGCAAGTGAAGCTGGTACAATCACCGCAATTACCTCAACAACGGTCCGTGAGCCGATTCCAGGATTGATTTTATCAAATGCCGTCCGACGCGGGGTGATTGGGGTGGTAAAGACAATAGCGCGGGAGTATGCACCCGCAGTTCGAGCCAATGCTGTTCTTCCAGGACCATACGAGACACCGCGTATTGAGTCGCTAATTACCCAGGCTATTGAGCGTGGAGAGTATTCGGACTATGCACACGGGCGAGCAGACTGGGCCAGTGATATTCCGTTAGATCGAATCGGTGATCCACGTGAACTCGGCGATGTCGTTGCGTTTCTGGCAAGTGATCGGGCAAGTTTCATCACGGGGACAGCCCTGCCCGTTGACGGTGGACGACTCAGAAGTTAACTGGCAGTAGCTAAAAGAGGGGGGCAGGTCAAGCGGACGCGTCGTCCAAATCCTCAAGCACTTCGAGGACAGCATCGTGGTATGTGCCTAAGGAGTCACCGTATTGATCGGCTGCTAGACGGTCATACTCACTGACCTCGGGGTCAAAGGCCGCAATTCGGTCGAGTGTTCGGCGGGCGGTTTCAACAACCCAGCGGTCACGCACCGACTCGGAGACGACGGTGATCGACTCCGGACGAACGGAGACATTGGTTTCCCCCGTATCGGTCTCGTATGTGCGTGGCTTGCCAGCGACGGCAACATAACTTGGGGGTTGGAGACTACGGAGCATTGAGGCGGCATCGGGCTGGTACTGGCCGGCGTAAACAAAGAACGTGCCTGTTGGGTCAACAATACGGCCACGCCAGTACTCGCTGTCGTCTCCGACATCCTCCTTCTCGGTAAGAGTGCCAACGAAGAAAACGCGGTTGGCGCGCTCACCGGTTGGTAACAGCGCATACACCGGGGCGCGTTCATCGTCCGACTCTTTGAACGTATAGGCCGCATTATTAAATTCCCGAGCGAAAACGCGACGGGCAACCTCG
>JBEQBL010000030.1:0-12959 GCA_041639835.1 Salinarchaeum sp. | reverse complement strand
GATGGTCCCAGCGGCAACACTCCCGGTACCACTCGCTGGATATCGGCTTGAGGATGAAGCCGTCGTGTTAACCACAGTCAATAACGCGTTCACGAGAACGTTTGGCACACCTCCACATCGGTTACAGGCGTGGTGGAACGACCGAGAGATTACGAGTCCGGAAACAACGGTTGAGGAGTTCAAGCAGACATTGCAGGCAGGACAATCAACAACAGTGGAAGTCAGAATAAAGACCGTTGACTCAGCCCCTGAACTGTGTCCACGACAGCTCGCAGCTCATCATAAAAATAATACTGACGGTGTTGATGGATACCTAACAGTAACGGCATCCGCAACCAGTTATGAGGATACCGTTGAGGTCAATTGGATTGCAAGCGTAATTAGCCACGACTTACGAAATCCATTAGACGTTGCCAAGGCCCGTCTACAGGCCGCACGAGAAACCGGCGATGAAGAACACTTTGATCATCTTGAACGGGCGCATGATCGAATGGAACGGATTATTGCTGATGTATTAACCCTTGCACGGGGTGAGAATGCTATTACCTCCGCTGAATCGGTCGCGTTGGCACAAGTAGCTACCGATGCCTGGAATACAGTTGATACAAAGGCAGCAACAATGGAAATGGAGGAAAACCTTCCCTCAGTGATGGCCGATCCCGATCGATTACAGCGGTTGTTCGAGAACCTCTTTCGAAACAGTATCGAGCATGGCCAAACCGATAATAAAGAATCATTAACCGTTCAAATCGGGACCACCGATCACGGCTTCTATATCGCTGACACTGGCAAAGGAATTCCAGAGGCGGTTCGTGAGCGGATCTTTGAACCCGGATATACCCAAGGTGGGGGTACTGGCTTTGGGCTAACAATTGTCGAGCGAATTGCAGATGCACATGGGTGGACAGTTGTTGCTACCGGGGATGATGGGGCACGGTTCGAGTTTGAGAATGTCGAGTGTAAATAACCATCCCGCACGATAGCAGACACACATGGATGAAGCCTCGGAAAACGCGCCAATTGGGATTATTGAGACAACTGCTACAGGTGAGGTAGTCACAATCAATGACCGCGCCCGAAGGCTCCTTGATATAACGGGTCAAGACATCGAGAACACAGCAGTGACAGCACTGTTGCCTGAGACAGCCACCGGAGCACTCACCTCATTGGTGACCACCCGGCCCGAAGATCAACAGTCCATCCAGGAGTATTACCCAACGATTGATCGCTGGCTGCGGGTTGACTGGCAGCCAACCGCGTCTGGAGCGATTATTTATTTGCGGTCACGGGATCAACAGCAACAACTACGTGATCAAACGGAGCGTCTCAGACAGCAAACGAAGCGACAGGGGATGATCAATACACTGATCGCAACGATTCTGAAACGTGTTGTCGATGCCTCCGACTACACGACAATTGCACAGACAATCTGTGAACGACTTGGGGAAACGGATCGCTATGCGTTTGTGTGGGTTGGTGAACGGCTTCCAGGAACCGATCGTTTACAGCTTGTTGCGGCTAATGGGGCCGGAGTAGGACTAGAGGCACAGATTAGAGATCACGTTGATGAGCCGTCAACACTACCGGCCCATGTTGCGTTACAGACGGAGGAGCCACACAGACATGATACACTTGCCACCGCTGAGTTGCTCCCAAAGGCGGTCAGACGAGCGATCTTTCGATCAGGGTTGCAGTCCTGTCTGGCAATTCCTATCTATCATGATGAGGTTGTCCATGGCGTGTTGAGTGTATATACAGCCCATGAGGAGGGGATAACCGATCAGGAACAGCAGGGCTTGGAGACATTGGGCGCCGTGGCAGGCTTTGCGACGGTGGCCGGGCGACAAGAAGAGTTACTCTTCGCGGAGACAGTTACCGAATTAACAATCGAAGTCGAGTCGACCGGTCCATTTGCCGAAGCGACCACCGTGACAGACAGTCATCTCGCGGTAAGCGGTGTGGTCCCTCTTGAGGACGGGGCAGTTGCCTGTTATTGCACCCCTGAGACCACAACGGAACAACTTGTAGAAACACTACAGAACCATTCCAAGACAGCGTCAGTCCGGAAAGTCGATACAGATGCGGACGCCATAGTTGAGGCTGAGGTCACCGGAGACACGCCACTGACTGTGCTTACGGCTTGGGGGGCAACAGTGAGACAGGCAACGTACACCCCGGAAACCGCACAGCTTGTCGTGCGAACACCACCAACAGAGCGGCCACGACAGATTATCGACCGGCTTACAGAGCGGTTTGGTGACGTGCTGCTAGTGGCCAAACAGCGGCGCCACCGCAATCCACGGACTGAGTCGGCAGTTCAATCAGACGTGCTTGACCGATTGACGGACAAACAGCAGACGGCGCTGAAAACGGCATACTTAGCCGAGTATTTCAGTTCACCACGGGGGAGTACGGCTGAGGAAATCGCCGATACACTTGGGATTGCCGGATCGACATTACTTTATCATCTTAGAAAGGGACAGCGAAAGCTACTCGCCGCAGTCTTTAATCCTGATCGAACGGAACGAGCCCAAAATGAAGACGGGCTATAGAGATGCCCAACAGTATATCTAGATAACTAGAGTGCCCGAGATGCAGGGATTGGGATTACTAGCGATTTGACCTACTAACAAGGGGGTAATATACATTGGTACCCGCCATGTCACAAGGAAGCCTCGAAGCCCGGTCAACGATCATTGATACGCGATCGACTCGTGACCCTGAGCCGACGACCGAAGAACCGCCTACGATTGACCCGGACGGGCTGTTGGAGTTGCTAGCAGATGAGCATGCCCGATCGATCCTCAAGACGATCAGCGATGAGGCATTACCAGCCCGAGAAATTGCCAACCGGATCAATGTCTCGCGGGCAACAGTCTACCGGCGGCTAAATCGGCTCACGGATGCCGGCATTGTCGAAGCCTCAATGGTATATCGCTCCGATGGACGCCATCGACAGCGGTTTCACATGGTGCTTGATGAACTTAAGCTGGCGTTCAATGACGGCGACGTGACCGTCGCAGATGTCACCTAAGTCGGTCCAGATAACACGCAGTGTCAATGCTGGTCTGGAAGTTCCATCCGAACGATAGTCCCATTCTCAACGTCGAAGGTAAGCGTCCCACTAAGACGCTTGACACCCCACTTTGCCTGCCAGAGGCCCAAGCCACGACCATGTTGTAGATCGCTCTCGACGGCGGAATCAAGCGAAGCAACCTCCAAGTCGGGAATCCCGGGGCCATCATCAGCAACAGCGATAGTACAGCCATCGGCAGTTGAGGTAATCGAAATTGACACCGTCGAGTTGGCATACCGAAGCGCATTTTCAAGAACGCTTTCCAGGGTTGCTGTAAGGACCTCCGGGTCAGTATGGATTGTAGCAGCCGCCGGAATGTCGGTTGTGACCCTGATAGACGGATCAGGTGGGGAAACACGATCCAAGAGAGTATCAATATGCGCAGCAAGCGTGATCGACTGACAGTTAAGTTCACGGGAAAAGAACTGGTCAATCTTCCGGGCCCGATCACCAATTGTCGCAAGGGCATCCGCAGACTCCAGGATCCGTGTTGCATGCGAGTCATCAGTACGATCTTGAATCGCCTCAGCGTGACTCATAATAACATCAATGCGATTGCGCAGATTATGACGCAGGACACGGTTGAAAACGGCTAATCGCTGTGCATGGTGCTTGCGGTCCGTAATGTCACGCTGAATTGCAAGCACTCGGTCATTTCCACCGATATTGGCGGGGGTGGCGGTTATTTCAAGCCAGAGACGTTCACCGTCACGTCGTTCAACACGCCATTCGACAGTTTCCGGTTCGCCGGTTGTTGCAACCCGAGTGACAATATCGCGAGCCCGATCGGCAGTATACCCCTCATCGGTTGCAGTGAGGCCATCAATCCCCTGGTCTTTGACTGCCGCTAAGTCCGGATATCCAAGTAACTCCAAAAACGCCTCATTAACATCGAGGACGGCTGCCGTCTCCGGATCGTGAACAGTGATTGCATCATTGACGCCGTTGAAGATCTGTTCATAATCCCGCTGGCGGCGCTTTTGTTCAGTAATGTCACGTCCAATGGAAAGGTACCGTTGTTCACCACCGATTGTGGCGACCGTACCGCTGACCTCAAGCCATCGACGGTTGTCGTCTTCTGTCTGAATAAGCCATTCAATACGGTGTGACTCGCCGGTCTCTACGACTGAGTTGATGAACTCGCGAGCCTTGTCTCGGGTATACCCAGCTGTTGTTGCAGAGATTGCCGTTGGACCAAGTTCACGAAGTTCGGACTTACTGTATCCGGTGAGATCACAGAGGGTCTCGTTGGCATCAATGATGTCGCCGGTATCTGGATCATGAACGCTGATAGCATCATTAACGCCGTTAAAGATTTGTTCGTATTCCTGACGCCGGCGCTTACGGGCAGTGATATCACGCTGAAGGGAAATAACTCGGCGTTTGCCGCCAATAGTAGCTGGCGCAACAGCTGCCTCGGTCCAGAGACGGTCACCATCCTTTGAGCGATGGCACCACTCAACTGTCTTGGTTTCACCGGTCTGGGCGACGGATTGGATCAGTTCGCGGGCTTGGTCGGCAGTGTAGCCGGCGTCGACGTCGCTAAGCTCGGCGATACCAGCAGCTTTGATATCCTCAACGGACTCATACCCAAGACGTTTGATGAACGTTTCATTGGCATTGAGAATGTCCCCATCGGGGCTATGAATCGTAATGCCATCGTGGACATTGTTGAAAATCTGCTCGTACTCGCGTTGCCGACGTTTACGTTCGGTAATATCGCGAGCGACCCAGATGGCAATGTGGCGAGCATCAGCAGTGGGGACAAAGGGGAGAATCCGCGCATCAAACCATCGTACTCCTGCCTGCGTATCAAGTTGATACTCAAGTTGTTGTCGCTCCCCGGTATCAAGAGCCTGCTTGACTGTTTCACAGAACTCCTCAGCAGTGTCGGGGGGAAGGACATCGTGAAATCGGCGACCAACGAGTTTCTCGGATGGCGCCGCCAACAGGGATTGTTGTTGTTCGGTCAGGATCTCAAGATACTGTCCGGTCTGATCAACAAGAAAGGCAACGTCAGGGAAGGCCTCTGCAATACGGGTAAAGACCTCCGAGCGAGGGAGTTGATACGCGGAGACAGAGTGCTGTTCATCAACAACACGAACAATATTATCGACCAGATCGGGAAGGTGGCGATCGTCAACAGCACGGGGAACATACGCCGAAACCCCGGCCGCAATAGCCTGACTGGCGGTTTGTTCGTCGCCGTGGGTTGGATACAGTATCAATGGTAACTCGGGATGGGCCGTCCGCAGGGAGCTAACTAAATGGAGTCCATCAAACTCCGGTGGGCGGTGGCCGATAAGAAGACAAGTCGGGGGGTTGGCATCAACGCGGTCACGAGCCGTCGCGGCCGTCTGAACGGTTCTGACGGTTACGGAGTCAAACCGTGTTGCCAGCACCTCTTGGAGACGGGATGAAGGGACTGGATCGGGATCGACATAGAGCAGCGAGAGGCTGTCGGCCCCGGACATATCCGGTCACAGTGGCGAGACAAGCATCAGTGTTCGGGTATAGTCAAGAGCAGAACACAGACGAAGTGTTGTGACTATAAGTATTAAGAGACAAAAAGGGGGAAGCTTTCAGATCGGTCGCCTGCCCATGCGACCGACTGAGCGCTTACACGACGTCGATATAGCCGTCTTCCCACTCGCGTCGAGCCTCGATTTCACGAGTGCCACGCTGGGTAAGCGAGTAGGAGTTCGTTCGCTGGTCGATCTGGCCTTTCTCGACAAGTCCTTTATCAACAAGCGTATCCAGATTAGGATAGAGTCGTCCGTGATTTATATCAGTCCCATAATATCCCTCAAGCTCGTCTTTAATAGCCAACCCATGTGGTTCGTCACGACCTGCGATGACATACAACAAGTCACGCTGGAATCCGGTTAGATCGTGCATACATAATTGCATTGTATCAGCATGGTTATTAAACTGTTGTTTGATAATTCCTAATGGATTATCAGACCTGTCATCAATCGGTGGCTCGTGTTTGTAATTCCGGCAATTATGGGGGATGGACGGTCTGACGTTATCTCAGAAATTATGAGAAAACGGGGGTAAGAAAATAGTTCGGTAGTTGAAATAAGAATATGAGACTACTTAATTATCATCTTTGCTTTCACGGAGTTTACGAAGCGCTTCTGCCTGCTCGTCGACGGTATCACCACTTGCCGTTTCGGTGTCGCCACCCTGGAGATTCTGTAGACGAGAGACAGCATCGTCAATCGTCTCACCGGAGTCTTGCCGTTCAACACGCGAACTATCAAACTGTTCGGGATCAATATCGTCGACCGAACTGGTATCCAGTTCAAGTCGACGGGTCTGTGATCGCTCAACACCGCCCCAGGTTAAATCCGTCTCCGACAGTTCGCGGTCAATATCGCTACGTACCTGTTCATCAGTGACTTGATCTGAGGTTGTCGCCCCAAGTGAGCCGCCAAGGCCACCAAGACTCACACCTTCGATCGCATCAAGATCAACGGCATAGAGGTTCCCGGCTTCGTTTGCAATGTAGGCAACCGTGTCATGAATCGTCGGGGAAGCCATCTGATCACCGAGTTCAAGACTCCAGATGCGCGTGCCCTCCGCAGCGTCGATTGCATAGACCACGCCACCAGAACTACCGATTAACAGTGTTCCATCGGCAATGGTGGGCGGAGTGGTGATCTGCCCATGCATCTGATGGCGCCATCGGGTGTTGCCGGTGGTGATATCGATGGCATACAACCGGCCATCGTGACTGCCAACGTAGATCGTACCCTTATCGATTGTTGGGGTAGCACTGACGCGTCCATCAGTGCGGACCTCCCAGCGGGTTTCCGGGCGATTGGCGCCAACAGCATAGACGGAGCCATCATCGGAGCCAAAGTAGACAACGCCGTCGGCGATGGTTGGAGCGGATTGGACAACACCGTTGGTGGTAAATCGCCACTGTTCAGTCCCGGATGTCGCATCAACCGCGTACACGGCCCCTCCACTATCGCCGAAGTAGACAGTCCCATCAGCAACTGCTGGCGGAGAGCTTACGGTTGTTTTGCCGATCGTGCCACCCAGCCAGCGTTTCCATTGCTCCTCGCCGGTCGCCGCGTCAATGGCGTATAGGTGGCCGCTTTCGGAGCCGACATAGAGTGTCTGTGGGGTTGCCGTTGGAGGGACATCGATGCGACCACCAAGGGTCCTTGACCAGACGGCTTCACCGCTTTTTGCGTCGACGCCGTAGAGATCTCCGGTAACAGTCCCAACACAGACCGTCCGATCGGACAACGCCGGTGTCGCCTCAATGGCGCCGCCAGCATCAAACTCCCACTGAACGCTGCCGGTGGGCCCGTCAACCGCATAAAGAGTGCCGGTGCTATCGCCGAGATACACAATCCCTTCGGAAACACAGGGTTGCGAGACCGCCTCACCGGCGGAAATAAATCGCCAGAGTTGAGCACCTTGTGAACTGTCCATACAAGAGCTACTACATGTAGGCTACTAAAGCATGTGCCCAACGTGACGTGCATCCCGGTTGACGGGGTCGGGACACACACCAGGAGCGTACACTGTGACAGTCGACAACAGCCACACAAGGTGTTTTCTGTATGTTATGGAAGTTTCAAGGCTAAAACCCCGCCCTTCAGGGCGGAGAGGATGTCAAACTGAGTCTATGGGAAAGTACCAAACACCTATACTTACAACGGTTATATACTACACTGTGTGTCACTTTGGCGTCCGTAAGGTCAGTCAGACCGGCACCGGACGACTATCAGTACTTCCTGAATACATAGGAGACCCATGCCAACCTTAGAAATTACTGATGAACACGCTGAGCGTATCGATACCCTTCGTGAGGAAATTGAGTCTGCCCATGCTGGACCCTATGCGAGGGTCAAAACCTCCGATGTTATCAGCTATCTCCTTGATCTCGCCGAGACAGTTGAGGACCCAGACCGGACAGGAGAGATCACCAGCACGGAACAATCCACCAGAACGTCATTTCCACGAAAAGAGCTAAGACACCAGTTAGAGCAGCGGAATCGACAACATAGTGATCCGGAGGAGGCAGAGGAGCTGGATTTGTATACAATCGCCGAGCGATATGATATCACCGGTCGAAGCGAGATGGCAAAGGCTGAATTAATTGATGCGATTGTGGACCGACTCGAGGAGCTGTACCACAATCCACTCGCATTAGTTGAGCTCCCATTTCCAGGCGCCGAGTCGACAACGGCCAACGCAACCGAGAAGCAGTCGGCAGAGCCATCATCAGAGCCGGCTAAGACATCGTCAGCAACAGCCTCTGACACGGAGTCAACAGCCTCCGGGGAAGATGATGAGCAGTTGAACGCAATGTTAAGCTTGCTTGACACCCATGAGGAGAAATGGCGCGAGGCAAGTGGCGATGCTCGATACGAGGTGACATTGCCCGATGGGAGCACAGAGCAGGCTCGGACCAAAGACGATGTGCGAGCGCTGCTGTTCAAACACTACTAATAGACACCCAAGCGTAGGGACAGCGTATGGACTGTCCGCGCTGCGGTGGCGATCTTGAAGCGTACACCCTTGGCGGACGGGATGCCAAGGCCTGCAACGCATGTGGATTTGTCGGAATTAAAGTTGAACACAACCCGTCGGCAGCCTCTTCTGAGTCATGGGAAGATGCAATCGATCGCGCAAGTGGCCAGACAACACTCCTTGAGTTCGGTGCAGATACCCATCGAGAGGAGGGCATAACACTCCCGGATGCGGACAACAGCAATGCGGAGCAGGCACTTTCCGGGGGCAGCCAGACGGTCAGACGGCGGGCAACTACTCAAGAGGAAGATGAGACATAGCTGATCCGTTGTAGGATCGCGCTGTGACACCCGGCTTGAACATGCCCACTGAGGATCATCGGGAGCTCTCTGTGCATGAGAGAAACTCACGAAAGAAGGGGGGCGTCAGCCGCATGTTCGACACGCGTGTTGCTCGTTCAGAGCAAGGGTGCTAGTTTTATCACTGGCGAATGAAAACTACAACTATGGCCAAAGGAATCGACGTCGGCACGATGAACATCATCTCCAGCCGGCAGGATGGCAATGAAACCGTCTTCGTACAGCAGCGCAACTCATTCGTCGAAGTTGAGTACAGCGATATGGCAGAGCAGATGCTGTCTCGAAGCGATGTGTTACACATTCGGAAAGACGACAAAGTCTATGTCGTTGGCGATGATGCCCTGAATTTCGCGAACATTTTCAATACTGAGACCCGGCGGCCGATGCAAACCGGGATTCTATCAAGTGACGAGTCCTCGGCCATCCCGATGATCAAGCTCATTACCGAACAGGTTGTCGGAGAGCCACAGCAGCCAAACGAACTGCTGTATTACTCAAGTCCAGCCGATCCAGTCGATTCGGACCTCTCAACGCTGTATCACGAGAAGACGCTTGAGTCAATGCTCGGTGACATGGGCTACCGTCCCGAGCCAATCAACGAGGGAATGGCTGTTATCTACTCCGAACTTGCCGAGAACAACTTTACCGGACTGGGAATCAGTTTCGGCGCCGGGATGACAAATGTCTGTCTGGCATACTACGCCGTGCCGGTGATGAAATTCTCAATCGCTCGTGGTGGTGACTGGATTGACGAGCAGACAGCACAAGCAACCGGCACTCCGGTCGACAAGGTCACACGCATCAAGGAGGATGACTTCGTGCTTGACTTCCAGACTGATGTCGGCGGTGTTGAGGGGGCGTTGGCAATTTACTATGAGAACCTGCTCGATTATGTCATTGAAAACATCGCCACGGAAGTTGATGAGGAAGATGTCGAGGAAGGGCTTGATGTCCCGGTTGTCGTTACAGGTGGGACCTCAAGTCCGGACGGGTTCGAGGAACTGTTTGATGAGCATTTGAAAGATGCAAACCTCCCGTTCTCGATTAGTGGCGTGCAATCGGTTGCCGATCCGATGTACAGTGTCGCAAGCGGCGCCTTGGTGGCAGCCCGCTCCGAGGAAAGCGAAGAAGCGAGTGCTGAGGGAGAAGAGGCCGCCCCACAAGCTGAGTAAGCGCGCGTAACAGTCGTTGACTCACATTCACGTGGCATTTCTCTTGGTGATTGTAACGATCGGTCTCGACATTACGTGAACTGCCCCAGGGACCCCTGAGGCACTCTTCTTGCTTTCTCTGTGAAACGTTCCACGAAACGATGTGTGCCCGGGGAAGGGGCAATAAGCATTATACCAGCATAGAGTCCATGTTACAATATGGCACAGCATACCGGGCAACGATCAGAGCCACAGGCACCGCCGGAGGTATCAATTGGCGGTGTCGCCTTATTTGTATTAGCGGTTAACATTGTTGGCGCACTGCCAGCGGTGGTTATTGATATTGATGTTGCTTGGCTCGATACGACGCCCTGGTACTTTCCACCAACAATCGTGTTCCCAGTTGCATGGACACTGTTGTTCACACTGATGGGAGTAGCCGCCTATCTTGTCTGGCGACACGGCAGTCAACAATCAACAGTGCGCACGGCGCTTGCGGTGTTTCTCGGACAGTTAATACTCAACATCGCGTGGACGCCGGCATTCTTTGGACTACAGCAGCCGGGTGTCGGAATGGCGATTATCCTGCTACTGTGGCTTGGGATTGGAGCCACGATACGGTTGTTCGCTCGGGTTGACCGATGGGCAGCACTGCTGCTGGTGCCATACCTGTTGTGGGTTACTTACGCCGCTGGATTGAATGTCATTGTCTATCTGCAATATTAGACATAAGGGTTCTCAACTGCTATTGACCTCCTCTCCGCCCTGAAGGGCGAAGATTCCTCTGTGGGTAATCCTGGTTGGATCACCCCGGCTGTGAACTTGCGGGTTCGCTGATGCACCTTCGGCCCTCGAAGAGGGGGTGGCGTTTTGGCTATCCGCTCGGTGTTGTCCTCCCTGACGGGAGTGGCACTCACGGGCGTCCAGCACCGTGAGCAGCAGGCCGGGCCATCGGCCTACCTCCCCGTTGCAGCCACAAGAGGGGAGGTGGCTCGTGACATGCCAACCGCTGCTGGTTGGGCTGCAAAGGTGTGTGAATTGTGTGTAGTGTGTTGTGACGCACTCGTTGTCGTCTTGAGCATGAGCACGTTCCCCGCAGCAGCATACCGCATGTCTACCATTTCATGGTATCTCAAATAACATAAATTTGGGATTACAACTTGGGTATGCTGCGTGGTTTGTAGCATGCCATGTCGGCTTCATCCCCGCGCTAAAGCGCGAGGCTTTCGCCTTGAATTATTCCGTAAATACGGTACACCGTCCGATGATGTATGAGCGATGAGGGATCCATATTACATATGCAACCGAGATCCGGGTTGATTGGTCGTCGTACAGCACTGAAAGCAGGCGGAATTGCAGTTGCCGGTCTTGGTGTTGGCAGTACGCTTACCACCAGTACCGCACAGGAACCGACCGACCTCTCACCGGAGACACAGCTAACATTGTACCTTGCCGATCGGACGGGGGCAATACACGCACTAGATGCAACGACTGGTGCGCATTTCTGGGAGTATGATACTGATGTTAAAACGGCTGCTGGAACGCCACTTGTAGCAAAGGACACAGTCTATCTTGCGGAGAATCCAAGTGGACTCCACGCTATTGACCGGCAGACCGGCGAACAGAAGTGGAAATTAGCTGCCTCAAATCTGGCGCGGACACCAACACCCCCGACGGTCCGACAAGCCGATCTTTTTGTTGGAACCACCGACCGTGAAGTTACACGGTTCGATTCCCGAACCGGGTATGTTGACTGGAGTAACCAGTATGGCTATGCCGGCTGGCGAACACGAGTTGACAATGCAATTCGGACCCCACCGGTGGTACATGAAGAGACCGTCTATGTAATGGGCGAACGCGGCGTTGTCTTTGCACTAAACCGGGAGACCGGCAGTAGGCAATGGGTATCGGAGGTTGTTAAAGCAACGCAATCACGGCGGGCGCCAACAGCACTGTGCTCACCGGCAGATGAGTCCGGGATTATTGCCGCCTGTGGCCGGCAAGTCGGACGCTTGAATCCAAACGATGGACAACGCGACTGGCGACAGTCGCTTGATGGACAGATGGCTGGTCCCCCAGCAATATTTAACGGACAGGTGTATGTCTGCTCTGATCCGGGAACAGTCACAGCTTTTGAGGCCACATCGGGGGCACGGCAGTGGCAGCGATCACGGTTGTCAACATCCGATGCGGGCGGCGTGGCACTAACCCCGGATCTCGTATTGGCGGTCATGAATGATCCAGGGGAAATAGCACGGATATATGCGCTTGGTCGAACAACGGGCGAAGATCGATGGCAACAGACAGTGCGCTCAATTGATAACATTGAGGGGGCAGTAACCGCTTTCGGACAGACTGGGTTTCTTGCCAGTGTTGACGGTGAAATTCGAGCCATTGATCTAGCAGACGGGACCATTCGTTGGACACGAGATCAGGGGATTCCAACGGTTGTTGGGTCACCGGTTGTTGTCACGCCGGAGCGTTCCTATGGTGTGGATACCCAATCATTACTGCAGGCATATGGCCATCACGACACCTGGGGGACAACAGCGGTTACCGAACAGGCAGCATCACAGGTTGTGACAGAGACAGAATCAGCACCCGCTGAGGATGCAGACTCGGAGTCCACCCCGGAGGAGTCACCACCAGAAAGCAACGAGAGGTCGTTACCAACCCCTGGGTTTGGGCTCATGACTGGAGGTATTGGAACTGGAATTGGCATATGGAAGCTATATCAGCGGAAAAAAGACGCGACAACCACTGACGATTGACCTCCTCCAACGACTGAAGTCGTGGGATTCCTCCGTGGGTAATCCCGGTTGGATCACCCCGGCTGTGAACTTGCGGGTTCGCTGATACACCTTCAGCCCCTTAGGG
>JBEQBL010000029.1:0-13202 GCA_041639835.1 Salinarchaeum sp. | reverse complement strand
CGGAGGACAGGAGTACCAGGGGTTTGGCACTCCCAGGAGACTGCCCATCGACCGGCACCACACCGATTCGAACGGTGTGCTAGCTTGGCAGTCTGCACACCTGAAACTCCCAATCCAGCGGTGCGGTGCCGTGGGATTCCTCCGCCTTCAGGCGCAGGAGGATGTCAATCCGTGAACCGATCAAGAAAGGTAGCAAGGCGGGTGTGCGGGGATTTGAACCCCGAATCTGGAGCTTAGAAGGCTCCCGCCTTATCCAGTTTGGCCACACACCCACTATAATAGATGCTGCATCGACCAGGATAAAAAAGGATACGGGCTTGGCAACGACGGCTCGGCACTCAGGTAGCCCACACGCTGTGGCCGGTGGAAACAACATGAACTGCTCCGGGGTCACGCCCCGAGGCACTCTGCCTGCTATTTCTATAGAGTATGTGACACCCCCTATCGGTCCCGTAGTGTTTAATTGAATACCAAGGTAAATATCGGCAGTGATGGGCCCTGAGGTTATGCCGCTGATCGTTGACAGTGTTGGGCTTGGACGGACCACGATGTTATGGCTCGGCGGAGCAACTTTGCTAGTATTGTTGTTTCTGTCTGCGTTTTTTTCCTCCTCGGAGATTGCGATGTTTTCGTTACCGATGCATCGCGTTGAGCCGCTTGTTGATGGCGGTCATCGAGGCGCCAACGCACTCAGACAGCTCAAAAGTAATCCGCATCGGCTGTTGATGACAATCCTTGTTGGCAATAATATCGTCAACGTAGCGATGTCATCGCTGACAACGGGTCTACTGGCCTACTACGGGCTACAGCAGGGAACAGCGGTCGCGATTGCAACCTTTGGCGTTACAGCCGTCGTACTGCTATTTGGGGAGGCAGCGCCGAAGTCATACGCTGTTGAGCATACCGAGTCGTGGGCACTCCGAATTGCCCGTCCGCTCCGGGCAGCCGGATACGTGCTCTTACCAATTGTGGTGGCCTTCGATTATCTTACACGGTTGGTAAATAAGGTCACCGGTGGTCGAACGGCCGTTGAGGACAGCTATATCACCCGTTCGGAGATCAAGGATATGATCACAAGCGGCGAACGGGCGGGGGTCTTAGAGGAGGATGAACGGGAGATGTTGCAACGGATTCTCCGATTTAATAATACCATCGCCAAGGAGATTATGACTCCACGGTTGGATATGACCGCCGTTTCGATTGATGCACCGGTTGAGGAAGCACTAACGACGTGTGTTCAGGACGCACACACACGGTTGCCAGTCTATGAAGGCAGTCTGGATAATGTCGTTGGGGTTGTCTCCATTGATGATCTGGTTCGCGAGCACGCCTACGGCGAGCGGGATGATCTCAGTCTCAAGGATTTGATGGAGCCGACATTGCATGTTCCCGAGTCAAAAAACGCCGATGAGCTACTCACTGAAATGCGTGAACAACGGGTCCAAATGGTGATTGTAATTGATGAATTTGGCACCACAGAGGGGCTAATTACAATGGAGGATATGGTTGAGGAGATTGTTGGAGAGATTCTTGAAGGTGAGGAACGACAGCCAATCGAGCAAGTTGGTGATCATGAGATCCTCGTGCGTGGGGAAGTGAATATTGAAGAAGTCAACGAGGCACTTGGTGTCGAATTGCCGGAAGGCGAGGAGTTTGAGACGATCGCTGGATTTGTCTTCAACCGGGCCGGACGGCTTGTTGAGGAAGGTGAACAAATCGAATATAACGGGGTGAGTCTTAGTGTTGAAGATGTTGAGAATACCCGTATCAAAGAGGTGCGTGTTCGCAAAGATCCAACACAGACGGAAGGTGAAGCGAAGGCATCAACTAGCGGGAAAGCGAATGTGACGACTGACCAGAAGGAGTGAACTGCCTCGCCTGCTAAGGAAGCAGGATGGTTACACCGGTGTATAATCCAAAGCTCAATCCAAGCGCCAATACAAGTGAAAGGACCCATGCACCGACGGTTTTGAGCATCTTCTCGCGACTGACGCCAGCATTGCCAGCAGCATAGCCACTGCCGATGATGGCGCTGACAATAATTTCGTTAAATGACACTGGAATCCCAAAGAACACAGCTGTCTGTGCAATGCCAAATGACGGAATCAACGCGGCAATTGATCGGCGAGGGCCAAGTGAGGAGTAGTCCTGCGAGAGCGTTTTAATCATCCGCGGGGCCCCGGTCCAAGAGCCAAGTAAGAGTCCAAGGCCACCGCCGGCGAGAATCACCGTCAGCGAGATAGAAAATGGTTCAAGCAATGGTAGAAGGGGCCCTAATGCAAGTCCCACCTGACTGCCGCCAGCTGAAAAGGCAACTAATCCACCTAAGACAACAAGGAACCGTCGTTGTGCGGTTGTAGGGTTCGTGGTAATCCGTCGGTAAAGAACGCCAGTAAACACGATCGCTATCACAGCCGTCGTGATGACAACACCAAGTCCGGTTGCTCCGGGAAGCGACCGGGCGAGTTCAAGCGCAATGGTTGAGCCCGAGCCATCGCCAAGAAAGGCAAACTCAACATGCGCTATAATACCCCCGACAAGTCCGGCCAGCGGTGGGATGCTGATCCGGTCGGGAAGATCACTGCGAAGTAATGTTGCTGTGGCATAAGCAATGCCACCGCCAACAATCGGGGTAAGCACCCATAGCGTGACGATTTCGCTATACTTCGCCCACGCCGGGGTCCCCCCCATCGCGAGACCAACGCCAACGACAGCCCCCGTGACGGTAAAGGCCGTTGCAATTGGATACCCAGCAAAGACACCAACGGCCACTAGCAAAGCAGCCAAGCCAAGGGCAATAGTGGCAGCCTGTGCCGACAGTTCAACACCAAGGACAAGTTCACGGCCGACAGCTTCGGTGACATTGGCCCCCTGAAGAACAGCCCCAGCAAGACCCAACAAGCCAACTACAAAGCCAGCCCGCATGACAGAGATGGCATTGGCCCCGACTGCTGGCGCAAAGGGTGTGGAGCCGCTTGAGCCAGCACCGATTGCCCATGCCATGAATGCACTTGCGAGTGTCGCAACGAAAAGAGTCGCTACCGTCGCCGGATCAACCATCAGCTATACATTGCCTTCACAAAATGGCTATAAGTGTTTACTGGGCTCAGTTGGTCGAGAACTTGGACGCGTTGTCATCATCGGTTGGGGTAGGGGGATCAACGCCCTCAGCGGCGGCCGCTCGATCGGTATCTTTCTTTGTGGTCACATGCCAGCGTGTAAACTCATCATTGTACTCAGCAAGGATCTCAGCGACCTGCTCTTTGAGTGTATCCTCGTTAACGTTGACCTCAAGAACAAAGGCTTCATTCTCGGTCTGTTGAACATTTGCGCTGATGAGTTCATTATCGAAGTAATAGGGAGTCAACTGAGTCATCACGCGCTTGTAGACGGTATCCTCGACCTTCCGAATCGCCTTGCGTCCGGCGGAGTCAGCTGCGCGGGTAACATAATTAATCGATTCCTCCCACCGGTTGACAGCTTCGTTGGTATCATCACCGAGTTTTTCGTATGACTCGGTCAGTTTCTCACCAGCGGTTCGAATGTCCTCATTCGGCCCCTTGCCGGCACGTTCACCGCGTCCTGGGTCGGTGTGTGCCTGTTCAGCGGTTTTCTCGTTGAGATCATCATCAATCTGCTCGTGGGCCTTCGGGCGCCACTCATCCCACTCATTAAACGCCTCACGATACGTGTCATCAGCGTCAAGTTCACGCAGGGCCTGCGTGATCTGCTCGCCATGCTGGACAATACGCCCCCAATCACCGCGGACTTTAAATCCAGAAACACTCGTTTCCATCGTTAAATTGTTAGATAAGCAAGATAGAATGAGAAGCCGGCCGATACCGGTAGGAACTGTGTCGTCGGACGACTAAACCGTCGGTTTTCACATACATTGAATGGAGGCCAGGCAATATATGTCTCTCGGCCGATGAGGAAACGGCCGGTGAATAGTTACTCATCGATTATTTTAATTCGATTACTTGTTGCACTACGTAAAGTATCAACAAGATCATCACGATCATCCTCGGGCACCCGGAGACGAAACACGACGGTTTCACCGTAGTCAGCCTCAAACTCAACCCCATTGCTCTCAAGCAGTCCACGAACAGTGCCCGAGTCCTGGTACGCTGCTGTTACCGTCAGGGTATCATGTGGACGACGACGAACAGTTCCGGCATCCTCAATCGCAGCGACAGTGACATCCGAATAGGCTTCAACAAGGCCGCCGATACCGAGGTTTGTACCACCATAATAGCGAGTCACAACCACAACCACATTTTCAAGTTCCTGTCCCTCAAGCACCGTTGTAATCGGGGCACCGGCCGATCCGGATGGCTCACCATCATCACTTGCATATTCACGAAGAAACCCGCCCTCGCGAACGCGATAGGCCGGCACATTATGGGTTGCATCAGCATACTCATCACGAATGGTGGCAATGAACTGTTCGGCGGCATCGATACTGGCTACGGGGGCAACGTGACCGATAAACTCCGAACCACGTGTCGCAAGCGTTGCCTGGCCACGTCCAGCAACGGTCACAAATGAGTCGGTCATGTACTTGGCTTATTTGAGTTCGATCGATCGGACATACGGGAGATCAGTCAGGTCATTCAGCACCGCTCCTGGAAGATCATCGTCTAGCACAACATGTAGCCGCGGTTCATCAGTAAACTCCGGATCTTCGGTGATGAGCTGTCGAATTGGCAGTTCATGATCAGCAAGAATCGTAGCGACTTCGGCAACAATTCCATGACGGTCCGCCTCGGTAACAGCAACGGTGAGGACGGTGAGATCAAGCACCGGTGCAAGATCCATCAAACTGGGGACCTGAGAAATATTCTGAAAGATCCGTCGGAGTTGCTCATCCGCAAGAATGGCATCCGTCGTTGAATCAACAACTCGCCGGTCAACGTCGATTTCACGAGCGATTCCAGTATAGGGAATCTCGATACCGCCGGAGACAACACGCCCATCATCGTTAACCGAAAAACCACGTTCAAGAAGAAGACGAATAACAGCTTGCTGGCTTGGGCTGCCCTCAAATTTCCGCATGATCTGCTCAAACATAGCCGACGTAGCACCCTCGTGTAGCGGCGAAATTATAGTTCCCCTTTCGTACTGGGCGTTCCGGAGCGACGAGTATCAATACGCGTGGCATCATCAAGCGCCCGGGCTGTGGTCTTAAACAGCGCTTCAATCTCGTGGTGCGCATTCTGTCCCTCAACGGAAAGATGACAGGTGCCACCGGCGTTGAGCATCAGTGACTCAAAAAAATGTCGGGCCATATCACTTGTTAGATCACCGACTGTCGGCTGGGAGAAGGTCCCATCAAAATAAAATCGCGGGCGACCGGACAGATCAAGCACGATATCGGCGACAGCCTCATCTAATGGCACCCGCCGATCGGCAAAACGTTCGATCCCGGTCCGGTCAGCAAGCGCCTCATCGAATGCTGAGCCAAGGACAATGCCAACATCCTCAACAGTATGGTGGTCGTCAACGGGCAGATCACCATCACAGACAACAGTGAGATCGAAAAGGCCGTGTGTGCCAAAGGAGGTGAGCATATGATCAAGAAAGCCGATACCGGTGTCAATTGAGGTATCACCGCTGCCATCGAGTTCGAGTGTTACCTCAACGGTCGTTTCAGCCGTGGTCCGCGAGATAGCGGCCGCACGATCGGGCATATGGCTGATAGGGACAGGGAATATATACCAGTTCTTGTCCATAGAGCAGGCGAGACAGGAGACAGGGCAGAGAACGACTTACAGTCGGGACTCAATTGCTGCGCCGATCGTATTGGCATACTCCTCAAAGGAGGAGATAGCTTCAGCATCAACGTTGAGATACTGGCCATCAATGAAAATGGTTGGAACACCGGGGATATCCAACTGTTCCCCAAGCGCATAATCGGCATCAATCCGCTCCGTATAGGTTCTCGATTCGGCTGCTGAACGAGCTTCGGACCCGACATCAGCAACGTTGGTCGCAATGGTCTCAATCTGTTCGTCTGAGAGAACATCACTCTCGAAAACGGCCTTTGAAAAGTCCCAGAAGGCGTCAACGCCGGCAGACTCTTGTACGGCCCGGGCAGCATTGGCCAGTGGATAGGCGCGGGGGTGAGTATCAAGGGGATAGTCACGATGGACGTAGGTAATATTATCAACGGAAGCATAATCCTCGATGAGGGTCGGAGCCACCTGCTGTTCGAACTGCGCACAAGCCGGACACTGAAAGTCTTTAAATACGGCGACTCCAACTGACCCGTCGCCGATTGTTGGCGGGGGCAGTTCCTCATACGCCACCGCGTCCAGTGCGGCCGGGTCAGTTGATCGGTCCTCAAGTTGCCATGGACGATCCGCGTTATCACCGAATGCCGAGAGACAGCCAGCACTTCCAATGGCGATTCCCGCGGCCAGTGTCCCAAGCGCTTGGCGCCGTGTTGGAGGGCTCATATCAACAGTCTGTGGAGCCAGGATAATAGCATAATCGCTATGCGGACAACAATACAATCTTATTTTCACGAAATGATCAGGGCGGATACCACGGGATTTGCCCCCATGGAGGAAGCCGACACTCAATGACGCCAACGACGTTCAACAGCGGAGTCGATTTCCTCTACTGTTTGACCTCCTTCCACCCCTGACCCCGAGGCCGTTGACACAGCGGTTCGCATGTGCGGGAAAATCCGGTACCGTTTCAAAGCTTGAAACTGTGAGTAATGCATGACTGCTTTTGACGGATATTAGGGCCCCCAATATAGTAGGGGTTGCAAGCGAAGTTTTAATACAATACAGTATAAATTTAATAATGTAGCAGTGACTGAAAAACACCATCATCACAATATCCCGGAGGGCTCAGGAAAGTCACTCGGCGGCCGACTGATCGGGGGGATCGGCCTTGGAGGATTGATTGCGCTTTCGGGAGCCGCCCTTGCCGTGGGCGTTAATTGGAAGCTGCTGGCAATTTCGTGGACAGCGTTTTTTGCAATGGCAATCGGCGCCCCATTGGGCGCACGCGCAGCCACGAGTGACCATCTCTTAGAACCGGTATGGGGATATGGGCTGGCCAGTGGCGCGATGATCACAAGCGCGGCACTGTTTTTGATTCCACAGGCACTTGAGCAACACGGGCAGTACGGTGCTCTTGGAATTGCCGTTGGGTTTTTAGCCGGCTACATGGGTCATATGATCGGTCATCGATTAGCACATTATGAACTGCCGATTGACCGAACGGCAACAGAGCTAACCGCTCATGCCGTCTCAGCGGGAGCGATTATTGGGGCTATCTATGCGGCAATGCCGTCGTTAACCTCTGTGCTTGGAATCGCAATGGTTTCACACAAGGCGCCAGCGGGATATGCAGCAGCCCGCCGACTTGCAACAGAGGGCCGGTCCACAGCCTCATTGCTATTGCCGGCGGCTGCGGTGGGACTTGTTGCCCTACCCGTTGGGATTATTGGCTTTGCACCGACAAGTGGCTTCCGCGGGCTGTTCTTTGGCGCTGCTGCTGGAGTCTTTCTGCATGTGGCCGTGGATATGCTCCCGGAGTGTACAGCCGGCAGCGAGACATGTCCAGCTGATCCATCCGATCACGCTGAGAATGTCCATGCATTACAGGATCGACTCCGAACCCATGCGGCAATCAGCGCCGCCATCGGGTGTCTGGCGGTTGTTGCAGCGTGGTATTTTGTGATGTGATGACAAAAGAGCGACAGATTAGTCAAGCGCAGCCGCAGCCTCCGCAAGCGAAAATGTTCCTTCATACAGCGCTGAGCCAACAACAGCCGCAGCAGCACCGGCTGTATCAAGCGCTCGAAGGTCGGCAATCGAAGCAACGCCCCCACTTGCAATGACCGGAATGGTGATAGCGTCGGCCATCGCTTCCACGGTCTCGGTTCGAACACCCGCTAACTGACCTTCAACATCGACATCGGTGAAAAGAATACCAGCGGCGCCAAGTGTTGCATATCGCTCGGCGGCGGTCACAGGATCCATACCGGTGCCCTCAGTCCAGCCTTCAATGACAACTTCGCCGTCTTTTGCATCAAGGCTCACCAGTACTGATCCGGGATAGCGGTCGGAGATACGCTCAACAATAGCGGGATCCTCAACCGCAGCAGTCCCCAAAATTACCCGGTCAACGCCCATCTCAAGCAGCGAGGTCGCGTCCGCAACCGATCGGATGCCACCCCCAACCTGAACGGTACTATCGGTGTGTTCAACAATGCGAGCAATCGCATCGGCGTTGTGTCGCTGGCCGTCAAACGCCCCATCAAGATCAATCAGATGGAGTGTTTCGGCTCCAGCATCAACCCAGCGATGGGCTGCCTCGACCGGATCGCCGTATGTCTTTTCGGTACCACGTTCACCCCCGACTAACTGGACGACTTGACCATCCTGCACATCAACGGCTGGGATCACTTCGAACGTGGGAAACATGGGAAAGCGGTCGGATTAGGAAATCCGGTCGTACTGGTCGGAAAGTTTCTCAGCAGCGTCGTCAAGCCCCTCCTGCTCAGGCTCGGAAAGATCCCATTCAATGACCTCCTCAACACCATTGGCACCAAGTTTGACCGGCACGCCAATGGCCGTGTCGGTATACCCGTATTCACCGTCAAGAGTAATCGAACAGGGGAGTACATCGCCGGTATCGCGGAGGATTGCCTCAACAACATGCGCAACGCCGGTTGCCGGGCCCCACTGTGTAGCCCCTTTGCGTTCGATTACGTCCATTGCGGAGGCTTTGAGTGCTTCAAGAATATCAGTTCGTTCTTCCGGCGAAAACGACGGGTCACGGCCATCAACACGAACCTTCGAGAAGACAGGGACCTGGGCATCGCCGTGCTCACCCATAATCGTTGCCTCGACATTTTGCACCGTTGTATCAAACCGCTCGGCAAGGACATACCGGAAGCGAGCCGAGTCAAGCCGGCCGCCAAAGCCAATAACCTGCTCACGAGGGCGGGTACCGGTTTCATAGAGGTGGCGGTTGAGTAAGTCAACGGGATTTGAGGTTGTCACCGTGACAAAGTCATCACTGTGCTCGGAAAGTGACGCACCGATGTCCTCAATAATCGGCGCGTTATCTTCGGCAAGATCAAGTCGGGTCTGACCGGGGCTACGGGGAATCCCTGCTGTAATGACAACAACATCAGATCCGGCTGTCGCAGCATATCCGCCCTGACGAACAGTCGTACGCGAGTCGTAGGCAACGCCATGGTTGACATCGGCTGCCTCACCGACTGTCTCTTCTTCTTTTTCCGGAATGTCGACGAAGACAAGTTCGTCAACGAGGTCGCGTTGTGCAATTGCATAGCCAGCCGCCGCACCGACAGTCCCGGCCGCACCGATCACGCTTACTTTTGCCATATTCGCGTCCACTAAACCTCGGATGTTAAGCGCTTCGAAGCAACCTGTTGTATACAGCGACGTTTTTTAGCGCCACAACACCACGGGTAACGTATGAGCGATTTTGATAAGGAAGCTGAGCGTGAGAAGCTTCGCAAGCGCTTTGGGGAGGACTCACAGGATGAGACAACCGAGCGGATGAGTGAGTTGCTCTTACGCGGCGCGACGATGACAAACATGCACTGTGATAACTGCGGGAATCCGCTATTTCGCAAGGATGGGCAGGAGTTCTGTCCAAACTGTAATGTCGTCGATGAACGCGACGGGGCAGAACAAACAGCAGCGAATGATCAGGCCACCACAGCGACCGAGCAGACCGAGTCACCACCCCAACAGACAGACACAGCACAGTCACAACAGCCCACACAGCCCACGCCAAGCGAACAACCATCACAGGTTCCGGTACAGCCGGAAAGCCAGACAGAGACCGCAGTCACCTCAGGAGGCGATCTAACAGCCGGGCGGGCGGCGTTGGTCAAGGCACTGACTACCCACGCACAACAGGGGGCAACAACACAGGATCCACATCAGGCAAAGGCGCACTTAGAGGCTGCACGAGAAGCCGCAAAAGCGTTACAAACACTCCAGTAGGTCGGTTGGCCGTCGGTACAGAAATTAATCCTGTGCGGCCGGCATACGGGCTGGCTGTTGGTCCATATCAGGGGCAACGTGGCCGGTGGATGCGGTCGTTGCTGGACCGGTAACGGCGGCAGCAAGTTTCTCAATTGGGTGAGCTGGTGGGTCACCACCTTGGTAATCCTTGAGTTGGCTGCGACAGGACGCGCCGGGGGCCGTCACAACATCACCATCACTGTCACTGAGTTTGCTCATCAGCATGTCGCCAAGGGCCTTCGAGAGGCCGTAATGTTCGGCCTCATAGCCAAAGCTGCCGGCCATGCCACAGCAGGTCGAATCAACGGGATCAACCGCATACCCAGCTCGTCGAAGCACGCCAACAGCGTGATGATCCTTGTTGGTTGCCTTCTGGTTGCAATGGCCATGATAGGCCAACGACTCATCGGGGGCATCAACGGCCAGTTCCTCGACAAGCCGGACATTATCGGCATACTCCATAACACCATAGGCCGCATCGGCAACACGGTCGACGGCAGGATCGTTGAGAATATCGCGATATTCATCCTGGAACATCACGGCATCAGATGGCTCGACAAACACGATGGAGTAGCCCTGTTCAACATACGGACTGAGCGTCTCAACGTTGTGGGCAGCACGTTGCCGAACGGTATCTAGAAAGCCCTGTGAATTGGCTGCACGGCCGGATGGGGCCAGTCCATCGGGGATTTCGACATGAACGTTTGCCGTTTCAAGCACCTCGACTGCCGCCTTACCAGGACGCGGATAGACATAGTTGGTAAATGTATCCGGGAACAGCACCACACGGTCAATCGCCTCGTCACGGGACACTTGTGAGCCGCCACGATTACGGAACCACTCTCGGAAGGTTGTCTGATTAAACTGCGGCAGGGAACGGTCCTCGGCAATCCCAAACAGTGAGTTCATAATTGTCCGTGCGCCGGGGATCTTCGGTAGCAAATTCGACAGCGGCGCAAGGGCACTCCCAATCGACGCCAGCCGATCAACATCCCGGAACAACCGTTCGCGCAGCCCCGCGCCATGTTGTTCATGATGCTGATGTTTGACCTCCGTTTTGAGTTTGGCCATGTCAACGCCGGTGGGACAGTCATTCTTACAGCCCTTACAGCCAAGACAGAGGTCAAGCACCTCTGACTGGAAGCGCTCGGAGTGAATCTCATCGGGATCGATCTCGCCGCTGATCGCTGCGCGAAGCATATTGGCTCGTCCACGCGTTGACTGGACTTCCTCATCGGACGCCCGGTAAGTCGGACACATGAGCCCGGAGTCGGTCTGACGGCAGGTCCCACAGCCATTACAGAGTTCGACTAGATGAGAGAAGCCACCTTCATCGGAGAAGTCAAGTTCCGTCTGTGGCTCAATCGACTGATAGGTTTCGCCATATCGCAGATGCTCACGCATATCAGCCCCAACACCGCGGTCATTGTCCGGACCAATATCGTCGGGACTATCTCGATAGACGACATTGCCGGGATTACAAAGCCACTGTGGATCAAAAGTCGTCTTGATGCGCTTAAATGCCTCCCAGAGGTCGTCGCCGTACATTTTTGGCGTAAACTCGGTACGAGCCATGCCATCACCATGTTCGCCTGAGAACGAGCCCTGATGTTCTAAGACAAGATCAGTCACATCATCAGCGATAGAGCGCATCTTGTCAATTCCCGATTCGGTCTTGAGATTGAGGATTGGACGGATATGAAGAGTTCCGGAGCCGGCATGGGCGAAGTATGCGGCAGAGGTACCATGATCAGCAAGAATATCCTGGAAGCTTTGGACATAGTCAGCAAGTTCAGCCGGCGGCACAGTTGCATCCTCGATGAACGGATATGGTTTGGGATCGCCCTCAAGGGTCATCAAGAGAGGAATCACCGCCTTACGCAGCTTCCATAACCGATCCTGGGCAGCCTCATCGTACGCCTCAATAGCATCAAACGCTCGGCCGGAATCGATGAAATGCGCGTTTGTCTTGCCAATGGCTGTTTCAAAATCATCGACAAGCTCGGAATCATACTCAAGCATCAACGCAGCGTCGGTGCCATCGGGAATGGGGTCGGTATATTCCGCGTATCCATCCGATTCGGCCGCCAGTCGGAAAACCTCCTGATCCATGAGTTCAACGGCACTGACATCAAACTCAAGTGCCTCTGGCACCGCGTGCATGGCGTCAACAAGATCCTCAAAACAGTACACTGCAAGGGCCGTTTCCTCGGGCATTGAAACCAGTGACAGCTCGGCTTCAACAATAATCCCAAGCGTTCCTTCAGCCCCGACGAACAGTTTGGTGAGATTGATAACCTGCTCACCAGCGTCATTTTCGTAGATAACCCGATCAAGATTGTACCCGGTAACAACACGTTTTAGACTTGGATACCGGGCGTCAATGTCGGTGTGATTGGCTTCAACAGCTTCGCGGACTGTCTGGTAGATATCCGCCTCCACAGTGTCCTGTTCAACGATGGCCTCATACTCCGGGGAGTCAAGCACAACTTCGTGGGTGTGAATCAACTCCCCGTTTGGGAGCACAACATCGAGCTCTTCGGTGTACGCGTCAGTAATCCCATACCGAACTGAATGCGCACCGGTGGAGTTGTTCCCGATCCCGCCACCAACGGTCGCCCGATTCGAGGAGGCTGGATCGGGGGCGAACTTGAGCCCATCCTCGGCAAGACGGGCATCAAGATGATCCTGCACAACTCCCGGCTGGACGGTTGCTCGCTGAGCATCGGCATCAACGTTGACGATGTCGTCCATATAGCTGGTGAAATCAAGGATAATACAGCCTGGACCGACGGTTTGGCCACCAAGCGATGATCCGGCACCGCGTGGCAGAACCGGAACATCATGATTGGCGGCAACATCCATTGTCGCCTGGACATCCGCAACCGATGTCGGATGCACGACCCCGGCCGGTCGTGCCTGATAGATGCTACCATCAGTGGCATACAGCACCTGTGCATACTCATCAAACTGGACGTCACCGTCAACACGAGTTCGAAGGTCAGTCGCTAAGGCCTGATAGGCGTCATCATCAGGACGCTCGTGTGAGAGTGACTGCGCCGAAACATCGCGCCCGCCGAGGTGATCACTCGCCATTGGCGGAGTGTAAACACACGGTCCTATATAAATCGTACACTATCGAAAAGGGAGAATAGAGGTACTGTGGTTATTGTAGGT
>JBEQBL010000028.1:10978-13357 GCA_041639835.1 Salinarchaeum sp. | reverse complement strand
ATCTGCTGGCACGTCGCCTTCCCGATGATGGGGGCGTACTCGTCGTAGAGGTCGGTGTACTCGGCGTCCCACACGTCACCGTCATCGCTGAAGTACGCTTGTCGGCGTCGGTAGGTGATCTGGTTCCAGAGGGGTGGTTGTGCGGCCAGCCAGTCGAACAAACACTGCCGATACCTGTGGCTGGTTGCGTTGGCAGTGTAGGTATTCGTTCGCTGTGGCCGGTCGCTCACACAGTACATTATGTGATAGATTACGCCAAACGTTGGGATTACAACCAGTCTATGTCATGTGGTTTGTGGCATATCATGTCGGGTTCATCCACACCCCTGAAAGGGTGGGATTTCGCCTCGCTACCGCTGTAAGGGCCACCGCTTTATCTGAGGCCCCGATCAATTGTCCTCGTCAGCACGCTCGATTGCCCGCTCTCGGACACGAACACCTTTCCCAGCAAGATATCGCGTCCGCTGGCGGACAAACTCCTCTTCACGAGTTCCCTTCGTGGCAAGGATATAGACACGGGCTTTGCCCGCCGGGCGCATGGTTCGGCCAGCTCGTTGAGCACCCTGTCGCCGTGAGCCACCAAGTCCTGATGCAATAATCGCTACTTCTGCCTCCGGCAGATCAATTCCTTCATCACCTACACGAGATACGACAAGCGTGTCAATCCCGCCAGAACGGAACGACTCAAGATGGCGCTCACGACGCGCATGTGGCGTTTCGCCACTTAGGAAAGGCGCATCAATTGCATCAGCTATCGTTTCACCCTGATCAAGATAGTCCACAAAGATCAGCCGCTTTGCCCCTTTATGCTCGGCCAGCAGTTGCTGTATGTGCGCGACTTTCCGTGGATTTGTTGCTGCCAGTCGCCGCTGAGTGTGGCCCTCTGCAGCGACGTATTCGTTGCGCGCTGCATCGGATCCCCACGGGAGATAATGGAGTTCAATTTCCGGTTCGGCCACATATCCGGCTTCGAACAGGGCTTCCCAATCGGTCCCGATCGGTGGCCCGATCAGCGTATAGATATCCGTCTCCTTATCATCCTCTCGGACCGGCGAGCCAGTTGTCCCCAACCGCGCTTTCGACTGGAGTCGGGCACTGCGCCTGGCGACGGGACTTGGAATATGCTGACACTCATCGTATATAATCAGTCCCCACTCCCGTGAATCAAATAGATCGCGATGGCGGTCCATTCCCGCAATCTGGTAGGTTGCAATCGTTACCGGCCGGCGTTGCTTCTGTCCGCCATGGTATTCACCAACCTGCTTGTCAGTGAGTGTGGTCTTTGCTAATAACTCCTCGCGCCACTGCGTAGCCAACTGCCGACTGGGCACAAGAATCAGTGTTTCCCCGCCGACTGCAGCCATGATTGCCATTGCGGCAACCGTCTTGCCGGATCCAGGGGGTCCGACCAGCACGCCTGATCCCGCATCCTCAAACCGCTTTACCCAGTCCTGTTGATACTCACGCAGATCCAGTGTGACCGCAAGTTCAAGTGGGGCCCCGGTATCGAGCTTTCGATCATCGCGGACCGGGTAGCCGGCATCATACAATTCTCGTTTGATTGTTGCAATCGCCTCCTCGGCGACCCACGCTTCGGTATCGGAGATTGGAGCGCGAAGATGGCCCTCCTCAAGCGTTGTTCTGGCAACGTCTGCCATCAGTGACTCTGATTCTGCCTCTAGGACAACATAGCCCTCCGCATGTGTATACAGTCGAAACTGTCCGGCCCGTGTCCACTGGTCGATTACCCAGTCCTCAAGACGAGGCGCACGCTCGGGTAGAACCGCACGGATTGTTTTAATCAGCCGTTCAACTGACTCATACGGTGCGCCCCAGATATCCTCCGGGCGAATTTTATAGAGATACCGTCCATCCTCGACAGTTACTAGCCGTGCAAACTGCGCACACCGCGCTCGTGTGAACTGAGTTGGCTGGTCAATCGCGATTTCCCGACGATCCGGAAAGGGGACCACACGCTCAGTCTGTGCAAGGTCGTTGACCGCGGTCGGATAATATACAACTGGATCGGGATCAACACGTAAGCGTTCAACTTGGCCAGCGTCAACTAATGCGCTTAATGCTGTTTCAACGTCTGCCTGTGACTGCTCAAAGACTCCGGCAAGATCGGTTGCGGTTGCCACCGGACGGCCAAGTTCCTGAAAGGCGGCCTGCAGTTGCTCGATGTCTACCTTTTCTGTTGTTCGCTCATCGTCACCCTCTGTGGCTGTCGCAGTAGCGTCTGCCTGTGATGACTGTCCTGTGGTAGTACGCTTCTCAGGCGTCGGCCGGCCCTCGTCTGTCACTGCTTGGTAGTTTGGTCTCGACGGGCAAGTGTGCGTCGTCTCTTGGAACCGAGAATCTCCAGTTGAAACAAAGGGG
>JBEQBL010000028.1:0-10968 GCA_041639835.1 Salinarchaeum sp. | reverse complement strand
ACTTTACTCGAACTCCGGTTCCGGCGCGATCCCATCGTCGGTGTCAATATCAAACTCTTCGCGAAGCTCGCGGATTCGATCGCGGATGTCGGCTGCTAGTTCGAATTCAAGATTATCAGCCGCCTCTTGCATCCGCTGGTGTAAGGTTTCAATCTGCCGGGCGGCCGCATCGGCATCCTGTGGTGTTTCTCCGGTTGTTGTCTCTGTCTCCCCGTCGGCTCCCGGAAGCGTCGTCTCGCTTACCGGCTTTTCGATTGTTGTCGGTTCGGTCCCATGACGTTCATTATACTCCTGTTGGATCCGTCGCCGACGCTGTGTTTCCTCGATTGCTCGCTCCATCGCATCAGTTTGCTTGTCGGCATAGAGCACGACCTCGCCGTTGACGTTCCGTGCGGCCCGCCCCATCGTCTGGATTAACATTGTTTCCGAGCGAAGAAAGCCCTCTTGATCAGCATCCAGAATCGCCACCAGTGACACCTCCGGGATATCGAGCCCTTCCCGGAGAAGATTAATGCCAACAATAACATCAAGCTCCCCGACACGCAGCGCCCGGATCAGTTCATGACGCTCAAGCGTGTCAGTTTCATCATGCATATAGGCGACATCAACTCCGGCGCCTTCGAGATATTCCGTCAGGTCCTCAGCCATTCGCTTTGTTAATGTCGTCACCAACACCCGCTCCTCGTGCTCGACGCGTGCATTGATCCGGTTGATCAGATCCTCAATCTGATTGTCCGCCGAGGTAACCTCAACGGCTGGGTCCACCAAGTGTGTTGGACGGACAATCTGTTCGACGACCTGGCCGCTGGTCGATCGCTCATAGTCTCCGGGGGTTGCGCTGACATACAGCGTCTGTCCGGTCTTTTCCTCAAACTCCTCAAAGGTCAGTGGCCGATTATCATAGGCCGTTGGTAGCCGAAAGCCGTTTTCAACAAGCGAATCCTTGCGCGATTTATCCCCCTCAAACTGGCCACGGATCTGGGGAATCGTGCGGTGAGATTCATCGATCACCGTCAGAAAATCATCCGGGAAATAATCCAGTAGTGTATATGGTGGGTCTCCCGGCTCTCGGTCGGAGAGATACACCGAGTAGTTCTCGATTCCCGAACAGTAGCCTGCTTCCCGGAGCATCTCAATATCAAAGGTCGTTCGCTCCTCAATCCGTTGTGCAGCAACCCGATCACCTTGACGTTCGAAATAGCGGATTCGCTGCTTGAGATCCGATTCAATCCCCTCAATTGCCCGCTCTAACCGTGACTCAGGGATTGAGTAGTGCTCGGCTGGGTGGATCAAGACTGCCGGTTCCTGACTTTTGACATCACCATCAAGTGGATCGATTTTGAGCAACCGATCAATCTCATCACCCCACATCTCAACCCGGACGGCATATCGACCATACATCGGATAAATCTCGACGGTGTCGCCACGGACTCGGAACGTCCCCTGGGTGAAATCCACATCGTTCCGTTCATAATTCAGATCAACCAGCCGTGTGAGCAACTCCTCACGACCAATCCGCTGGTCACGTTCAAGCCGCATCGACATTGACTCGTAGTTTGTCGGATCACCAAGCCCGTAGATTGCCGACACCGAGGCGACAACGATTACATCCTCCCGGGTCAGCAACGCTCGTGTCGCGGAGTGTCGAAGTTTATCAATCTCCTCGTTGATCGAGGCGTCCTTATCGATGTAGGTATCCGAACTCTCAACATATGCTTCCGGCTGATAGTAATCATAATACGAGACAAAATACTCGACAGCATTGTCGGGGAACAACTCCTGAAACTCCTCATATAACTGTGCTGCAAGAGTCTTGTTGTGCGCAATGACCAAGGTCGGCTTTTGAATCTCCTCAATGACCCACGAAACGGTGTTTGTCTTTCCTGATCCGGTGACTCCCAGTAACGTCTGTTTGTCCATTCCCGCTTGAAATCCGGTCGCTAACTGCTCGATTGCCTCCGGCTGATCACCGGCCGGATCAAACGGCGCATCAACTCGAAACGGCCGCTCAAGATCCGGTCGATCCGGTGAGAGGGGTCCGGCGTCACTCATTGACCGTTGTTCGGTCGCAACGGGGATAAACCTCTCAGTCCCCTTGGTTTCCTCTTCCCCGTCGTGAGCATCCCTGGATATTGTGTGAGGATCTGCCCTGGTACGTGATACCACTACTGTAGGATTTCATATATCATCATCGTTCACAACGGTTAAGTTGCTTAACACCGACGACCCTATTACACGGGCGACATCCGACCCCGGCGGTTGGGTGTCCCCCGGACTGACCCCAACCATGACACAGTCCAACGACGATACGGACAAGGTCGCGAGTCGTGTTCGAACCACAGACCCGATGATTCGGGATGTCGACAACGAGGCTGCCCGCGAGTTCCGGGAGTTGCTTGATAACGAAGACTTCGTGTTTGCTCCTGGTCTCTACCACGCGCTTGACGCCCGTCTGGCGGAGATGGCCGGGCTTGATGCTGTCTACATGTCCGGGTACTCAACGGTGCTTGGACAGTTTGGTTTCCCGGACCTGGAAATGGTAACGATGACCGAAATGGTCGAAAACGCGAAACGCATTGTGGAGGCAACCGACCTCCCCGTTGTCGCGGACTGTGATACCGGTTACGGTGGCGTTCATAACGTCCGTCGTGCAGTCCGGGAATACGAGAAGGCCGGCGTTGCCGCTGTTCACATTGAGGACCAGACAACGCCCAAACGCTGTGGCCACATTGCCGGCAAGAAGATTATCCCGCGTGACGAAGCCGAGGCTCGGTTTAGTGCCGCGGTCGATGCCAAGCAGGACGAGGATACCGTGATTATCGCTCGTACTGATGCCTACGGATCCGCAAACGGTGACTGGGAGGAACATCTTGAACGTGGTCGGCTGTACGCTGACTGTGGTGTCGACCTGATCTGGCCCGAGATGCCGGATCCATCCCGCGAGGATGCCGTTGCCTATGCCGAGGAACTTCACGAGACCCACCCCGAGGTTGATCTGGCGTTTAATTACTCATCCAGCTTCGCCTGGAGCGAGGAAGAAGATGCTCTGACCTTCCAGGAACTGGGCGATCTTGGGTACAAGTACATCTTTGTTACCCTCTATTCGCTGCACTCCGGTGCCCATGCTGTTTACGAAGACATGGTCAATATCGCCGAAAACGACGAGCAAGGCCAGATGGACCTCGAAGACCGGTATCTTGACCACCCAACTGAGAGCCACCACGAACTGTCCTTCGTGCCACGGTTCCAGGACATTGAGGCCCAGTTTGACCCCGAAGCCCAAGACCGGATGGAAGACTCCGCCGGATTCACCGAAGAGGAAGACGAGCCGCTTGTCTCCGACGACGACTAACTAACACTACACCGCTGCGGTGTGCCGTCTTTTTTCTGCTGGTCTTGAACTACGTTTCATTCTCCTTGATCCGTGTGCTGTGCCCAGAACTGTTTAAGGCCCAGTTCCAGCATATCCGGACTTACTGTTTGAAATTCAGCGGGAATATACTCACGGAGACTATCCCAACTTGCTCGAGCATACCGCTCATCAACAAGCACACGGACGCCAACATCATCCTGCCCCCGGATCACTCGCCCAAGTGCCTGTCTGGCCTTTCGAACGGCTGGAATTGCAAGGGCATACTCAAAGCCGACATCACCGGTGTCGTCGGTCCCGGAATCCCCAAACGCGCGGTCATATGCAGCCCGAATGGCACGAGTCTGTGGACTGGCTGTATCGACAATTGGCACCCCACAGACAACCGCTGCTGCTAATCGATCCCCGCTGTAATCAACCCCCTCGGTAAGAGTACCGCGAAGACTTGTTACAAGCACCTTTCCTGGCCCCTGGAAAAATGACTCCTTGAGTGCCTGTGTCGTTGCTTCATCGCTAGCTGTATCGCACAACACCGGCTTGGCATGTGTCGCCAGTATCTCGGCCGCCCATTCAGCCTCTCGATAACTTGGCATACAGACAAGGACATTCCCTGGCGCGTCAGCGACACTTCGAATGGCATCAGCATAGACCGCTCGTACATTGTTTCCTCCTGCCGCATCGAGCGTGTCGCCTTGCACTGGTGTCCCCCGATTGCTATAGGTAAACCGCGGTGCGGCGACGGCGAAACTAGCCCGATTGTCGGCCGGAAACTGTAGCCCATACTGCCGGGTCACCACTGGTCGATCGGCTGTCTCGGCCAGATGATCAAGCCCGGTCACTGCTGTAAATACCTCAATTGGTTCCAGCGTCGCACTCATTACAATGCCGCCACCAAAGGCTCCCAGTTGCTCGCCGATTGCCTCTCCTGGGACGCAGTTGTGTATTTTGAGACGGGCTGTATACCATCCTCGCCAGGTGTCTGTTGACTGCGGATGGGCCCGTTCGGTTAGTTCAATCGTCCGAAAGAACTGTTCGTGGCCGTGACGCCCCCACGCCCCAAGTACCCGTCCAACGGTTGGGGTTGCTCGATCACTTGCATCTGTGTCCTCATCTAGCGCTTCTAATATCCGATCAACCACTCCACATACTGCCTCGGCCTGTGCCCAGGGATCATCGGTATCTTCCTCTGTGTGTGCCCAGTCGGTCAATGCATCACACGCTGGCGTCTCCGGGTCTCGTAATGGAATCTCGACAGTGGCCGGCCGGTCGGATGCCGGTCCCGGCTGATCCCATCCTGGATGTTCCTGATTGAGATGTGTCTCTACGAGTGTCTCGATGTGTTCCCGCAGGGCACGCAGAAACTGACGTGTGGTCGTTAGGTCCTCGCGAGTTGTTTCAGTCTCAGCTAGTTCGGCCTGTGCTGTCTCGGCGTCGCTGCCACGCTCGGGAGCCCCCGTGCGTAATAGCTGAGCGACACGATCAATCTCACCGGTGGCACGCTGAAGCAAGGCCTCCGAACACTCCTCCCCAAGCAGTTCCCGTACCCGCGGCTCAAGCATATGTGCCTCGTCACAAATCACATATGTCGTCTCATCAAGCAGGGCACCGGTAACCGTTGCTGTTGTCAGTGGATCAAAAGCATGATAATAGTTGCCAATGACGACCTCACTGTCCTCAATCAACGCCGTCAACATCGAATGTGGACAGGTGCCGTTGGCCACCGACCGGGCAATCAGTGTCTCGGTGTCTAGCAGTCCCTGCCGATCGGTCTCAAAGGGGACCGCATCGGCCCGATCACCATCTTCGGGGAGATCATCAAGGTACTGCGCATAGAACGGACAAAAAGCGACCTCATCATTCGGCTCGGCGGCCGGTAGATCAGGCCTAAACGGCGTTTGTGTCTTGGCGACCTGTAGTGTCGGACTATCTCTGGCCCGGGCCTGTGCGGTCAGTTCTGCCGGTCGCGTTTCTTCGACTAATCCACGGGTTGTCTCTCGTAGTTGGTCACATCGATCATAGATTGTTGTCTCGGTTAGCTCCCCAGCTGATGACCGAACATATGGACAGAGATCAGCTTTCCCAACCAGTGTTAGCCCTGCAACCGGGGTCTCAAGTCCGGCATTGATAGCCTGTAGATCGGATTCAAACTGCCGAAGTTGCTGTTTTACGCTTGTTAATACGAGCACCCGTTCAAAATCACTTTTCGTATCCCGCACAAGCGAGAGGCCAGCGGTTAACGCTAGCATCGTTTTACCTGTTCCACAGGCTCCCTCCAATGCGAGATAGCCTCCTTGTTGACCAACCTCAAGTGCCGTTTCGATCCCATCGACTTGGACCTCATACGGCGTTGGATGGCCAAAGAGGGCCCGCCAGTCCGGTTGTGCTGCCACTACCGCGTGTTCGGACTGGTTCGAATAAATGGCTGTGGATGCCCCGTATCCTCACCTCTAACTTGATGACAGTAGCTTTGATGAGCAGGCCCCACATATTGATTATCATGGAGCAGGCGCGTGTTGCAACGGCTTTTCTGCGCCACCAAGGGACAATTCTCCTTGGGAAACGCCCCGCCACAGCCCCAACGTATGCTGACCAGTGGGGCGCTGTGTCCGGGTATATTGAATCCGGGGAGACGCCTGTTCAGGCGGCGATCCGAGAAGTCAACGAGGAACTTGATGTTACAGTAGCTGATCCTGTCCGCGTCGGCGATCCCATGACCGTCACCAGTTCGACGTATAACCGTCAATTCACCATCCACCCGGTTCTGTTCGATGTCGATACACGTGAGGTTACTCCAAACGAGGAGTTTGCCCGCGTTGAATGGGTATCTCCGACAGCCATTCATCATAAAGACGCTGTCCCCCGTCTTTGGGAGGGATATCAACGCGTCGCCCCCTCGGTAGCGACCATTGCCGATGACGAAACCCATGGCGCAGCATATCTGTCCCGGCGAGCGCTTGAGGTCCTTCGTGATCGTGCTGGGACAATCGCTGCTCAGTCGTCTGCCACGTCACCTGAGCCGTTACGTACCCTTGGCGCCGAGTTACGCGCTGCTCGTCCACAGATGGCTGTCTTACTCAACCGTGTAAACCGAGTGTTGGCTACCGCTGACACGCCAGCGACAATCGAACGCAAGGCATGTGCCGAGCTTGACCGTGCGTTTCGCGTTGCAGATGACACGGTTACAACCGCTAGACGTGCCCTCAACGGAGCCGATATCATGACCCTCTCATGGTCCGGCACCGTCCGTGACATCTTAACTGACGCCGCATCCGCCGCGATTGCGGTTTCTGAACCGGGAGGCGAAGGCATTGATCTTGCGGAGGCCCTTTCAGAGCACACCCCGGTCACTGTCTTTCCGGAGGCAGCAACAGCACATTTGATCGCCAATCGCGATATCGATGCCGTTCTGGTTGGCGCTGATACGATCCTGCCGGACGGACACGTCATCAACAAGACCGGTACACATATGCTTGCTATGCTGGCTACCCGTGCTGATATCCCGGTGTATGTGGCCGCATCGACTGATAAGGTCGCTCCGGAGGCGTCTTTCACAGCTACGGACACTGCCCCTGAGGCCGTCTATGCTGGTGCCAAGCCACTGGATGTTCACGCGCCGGTATTTGAGGTGACGCCTGCTGAACTGATCACGGCCTATCTGACTGACCGCGGGCAACTGGATACGGTGACCTCTGTTGCCGTCGCTCATCGCCGCCGTGCGAATGCTGTCTCGATGGACGCTTCGTGAAGTTCTTATCCGCGCTTGGCGTGTTCGCCGGTGGTGGCTGTGACGAGCAGTTACCCCCACTGAGCCCCGTGTGATGAGGGGTTCATCCGAGCCACCGCTTTTCTCTGATCACTGACGGTCCACCCGGCACAATGACTATTTTGATCGATTGATCACCATTATCTATGGATCCGGCTGCCTATGTGGATGGCCTCGTTCACGAACCAACGCAGATCTCCCCTGATAGCGTCGATCTTACCGTTGCTGATATTCACGAACTGACAGCCCCTGGACAGATTGACTTTGGTGGCGGTGAGTTTGCACCCGCACAGCACACCTCATCTGACCGCACCTATCACAACCCCGATGATCAATACCAGTGGTGGCACCTTGACCCGGGGACTTACCTGATCGAGTACAACGAGTCGCTTGATGCCCCGATCCCACTGGTGTTGCAGCCACGCCAGGTGCTGTTCGACTGTGGCGTGTCGCATCCAACAGTCCGCGTTGAGACGCTTCCTCGTGTCCCGCTGACCGTTGGCGATGCTGGAGCCCGCATCAAGGAGAATGCCCGTGTATCAACTCTCACCGTTCCGTGAGCTATTGGCTGTCGATGGCGGATGTACTGTGGACCGATTCCTGGGATGGTTGTGTTGTTTGTACCCCAGAGCTACCGCTAAGGGATTGTTAGACGCCACAAGAATACGTCACTCAACTTAGTCTGCGGCTTGTTGCCCGTCCCGCGTTGCCGGTGTCTGCTGATCCGTCGTCGTCGCTGGTGGTTGTTCGTTGTATGTCGGTGCATCCTCTGGGTTCAGTCGACCGATGCCGTAATTTGCGGTAAATCGATCCATCACGATTGTTCATTGGAGTTGGTTGTAATAATCTTTTCGATAATGGTTGTTCATGACGTACGATCAGAAGGCAACGTTCCCATGCGGAAGGGACTTGCCGGTTCAGGTCCAGACCTCGGGTATGGACTCACAACGGCAGGCCACCAAGACGGCGTCCACGCAGGCGGATATTGCTGTTGTCGACTATGGGCTGGGAAATCTCCGGAGTGTGACCCGCGGGCTTGAACGTGCTAATGCTGCGGTGACAATTACCGATGATCCGGATCGCTTCCTTGCGGCTGATGGGATTGTGCTGCCCGGTGTCGGGGCGTTTCGCGAAGGGATGGAAAATGCCGGCCCGTACCGGGAGGCCCTTGTTGAGGCGGCCGCGGATGATACTCCGCTCTTTGGCATCTGTCTTGGCATGCAGATGCTTCTCACTGAGAGTGAAGAAGCCGAGCGCGCCGGCCAAGGTGATGTTCGTGGACTTGATCTCATTCCTGGCCGTAATGTCCGATTTCCGACTGATCAGACGGTCCCGCATATGGGTTGGAATAAACTCTCGGTCGAACGCGCTCATCCACTGGTTGCGGGCATTGACGGCGACTATGCGTACTTTGTCCATTCTTACTATGCCGTCCCCTCGACTGACGAGGCGGTCGTGGCAACAACCGACTATGGTGTCACCTTCCCTGGGGTTATTGCGGATGCCTCTGGAACCGTTTTTGGAACGCAGTTTCATCCCGAAAAAAGCGGGCAAACTGGACTTCGGATTCTTCAAAACTTCGTTGACTTTTGCGCTGACCAGTCCTGATCTCTTTGCCGGTGTTTTTACTCGGGTTTGAGTCCTTCAGACTCGACCCGCATGACGGCCTCGCCATCGGCGAGATTTGGCGCATCGACCAACCGAACAATGCGTTTGTTTCCTTTTGACTTTCGCAGATAGATCCGGAACGTCGAGGTATGTCCGAGAATATTTCCCCCAATTGGCTGTGTTGGATCGCCAAAGAATGAATCAGGATTTGACGCCACCTGATTGGTGACAATTACGGCTGTATTATTGAGATCCCCGACACGCATCAGATCATGCAGGTGCTTGTTTAGCTTCTGTTGTCGCTCCGCAAGTTCCCCTCGACCAACGTATTCGGCTCGGAAATGCGCCGTTAACGAATCGACACACAAAAGCCGGACCGGATACTCACCATCCTGGCTGTCACTTGCAATTTCTTGGGCCTTTTCGGCCAATAGGATCTGGTGATTTGAGTTGAACGCCTTGGCTACGTGAATCTTATCCAGCACGGCCTCGGTCAACTCGGTCATTGCCGCCTCATCGCCAGGACTGCCATCGATCCCGCGATCCTCAAGTAACGCTTCGATAGCTTCCTCTGGTAGCCCACGGACCATATCGTCAATTCGCTCTGGACGGAAGGTATCTTCACTGTCGATGAAAATGGCCGACCCGCCGAGTCCTCCATGTTCCGGTGGCAACTGGACGTTGACACACAGTTGATGGGTGACCTGTGACTTTCCAGCTCCAAACTCGCCGTATACCTCCGTGATTGACTGTGTCTCGACACCCCCACCGAGTAGATCGTCCACCTCATCAATCATCCAGCTTAATTTGCCGATCTGCTCACGGCGCTGTAGCACTGTTGCGCCACTCTCAAAGCCCCCGACATCGGCCTGTTCACGGGCCGCCTGTACAATATCCGCGGCCGTTGAGTCCCCAATATCAGCGGTATTTGATAGTTCCCCCGGGCTGGCGACAGCCAGGCCCTGAAATGAATCGAATCCAGCGTCATGCAGTTTCTCAGCGGTTGCCGGGCCAACCCCTGGCAACTTCTCGAGATCGTCCGATCCTGCCATACCGGTGTCTCGTGTCCGATTCCACATAAACCTCCGCTTATCCCGTTAACAGAATGGTGAAAGTAAAACTGTAACCGAACATTTGGGACTCTGCTACGCAAGTTACTGGCGGGCTAAGAGCATGCCCCGGGGCTTCCCCGAGGCCGTTGACACTGCGTCAAGCTAAAAGTCAACAGGTTTCGTCTGACTGAAGCTGACGGCCGATAGAAGATCGACTCTGTCAGTATCTGTCTGCTGTGATGCCAAGTCCGAGAGGAGGATGTGCAATGTTACTGTCGCGGTCGGGGACCGTACTGGTACAGTCCACAATGCGGCTCATCGTCCAACGCGACGATGGATCTGTGAACTCCTCCATTCCTGTGGGTGCACCCCCGGCGAGGGGACGTCAGTCCCATGGGTGTGCCCGTGCCCGATCCGGCCACAGTGGATACCATTCTGACTCGTCATCCTCGATTGGCAACTCCTCATCAAGTGCCCCTCGTAACTTGAACTCCTCGGCTGTATCTCGATCATCCGTTCCCTCTGGCACAAACGGATAAAATCGGCCCCGATTGAACGAGTACACCCAGTATGCCTGCTTTTCGTCTTTCTGAAAGCCAACAACCGCTGCGAGTAAGGTATCGGTATAACCACTATCGAACAGTGATGAGGCCGCAAACTGTAATGCGCTTGCCAATGTTTCCGTTGAATCAGCACTCATCACTAACCAGCGGAAGCCATGGTTGTCACGCCGTGTCTCAACCGGCCGATTGGTTGTTGATTCGACGACTGACCGTAACTCTGTCAGCGTTGTGGCTGCGTCGTCGGCTGCAAAACAAATCCCCGCTTCCAGGAGTGGATCATAGCCAAGTGTTTCCATCCGTAAAGCGGCCGTGCTGATATCAAGCAGATCTTCCGGGTCGGATGCTGTGGTCTCCTCCGTCCGCCCGGTCTGGCCGACAAGTCGCCGGAAGCGATCAAGTAGTCCCATTAGGTAATACTCGTGTTGGTTGTTCGTCCACGGAGGTAATTAGACCGGTCGATTCTCCTCGTCTGTGTCTCCCTGTGTCTGCCCTGTGGTGACCTCCCAGATGTTAGCGCGGGATGGGTTACACAAGCTCGGACTGTAACTCCTGTAACCGTTCAACGCGCTTCTCCGTTGATGGATGTGTCCGGAACAGCTGGCCGATCATCCC
>JBEQBL010000027.1:5096-13434 GCA_041639835.1 Salinarchaeum sp. | reverse complement strand
TAAAAGCGCGTCCCCAAACAGTTCACAATCCGGTTGGATGGTCGATCATTGTCGTTTCGACCCCCCATTCGGTCAGTAGATCACCGAGTGCCCGTATTCCGCCGGTTTCTGTTGCGTAATGTCCAGCTAGTATCACATTGAGTTCCCGATCTCGGGCCTCATGATACGCCGCCTGCTTGCCCTCGCCAGTGACTAAGACATCCACATCGGCTGTGGCTGCCTCCTCAATCCAGTCGGTCCCACTTCCGGTCACGATGGCAACATCTTCAATTGTGTCAGGGCCAAAATTCAGTGTCTGCACTGGCTGTCCACCTGTTGGCAGTTGCTGATCTAATGTTGTTGCTAGAGTCGCCAGTGGCGTTGGCTCCGGCAGCTGCCCTTGCTGTCCAACGTACTCTCCTCCAAGCGTGCCAAATGGCTCGCGATTCGTCAGCGACAGTCGATTCCCAAGCCGAGCCGCATTGCCAAGTTCCTGATGCCCATCCAATGGCAGATGAGAGACATACAAGGTGATATCCCCCGCAACAAGGGCGGCAATCGCCTCATACTCCCGGCCGGTCACTCGTTCAAGATCACCGAAGACAACGCCATGATGGGCCACCAGTAGGTCAACACCACGGTTGCGCGCCTGTTCGATCGTTGTCGTTGCAGCATCAACCGTGACCGCAGCCCGTTCGACTGTTCCTGCTCGCGTGCCAACCTGTAATCCATTGGCGCTTGGGTCTAACTCTGCGTATGCTCCTGTCTCTAATCGCTCATCAAATCGGTCAATAATCGTTGCCAGGTCCATAGCCGCTGTTGTGCTGGTGGTCGCAAGGCTATTGCGGTTGCTCACCAATCGGACGTGCCGATTGTGGCCTATCTTGCATCACGTTGTTGCGTGGTCGTATATACAGCGGCGAAGTGTCTTTGCCCCCAGCGCGGCCGTTTGTCCACTATCACGCCCGTTGACCTCAACAACGTCAAATCCGGCAGCCTGCGGTGCCAGCTCACGAAGGAGACGTCGAAGCTCCCGTGGCTGTAGTCCAAACGGCTCCATTGTCCCTGTTCCTGGAGCTGCGCTTGGATCAACAGCATCAATATCAACGGTCAGATATACCGTGTTCTCACTCTGTGGCATTGACCAATCGCTGACCTCTGCTGGTGGCACAACCGTTATGTCGGCATTGCCAGCCTGATCCCACTCCTGTTGGCTCCCTGACCGAGCCCCAATGATGTAGATCTCCTGGACAACCTCACGAGCACGCGCCATCACACAGGCATGGTTGTATTTGCTTCCGTGAAACCGGTCTCGTAAGTCGAGATGCGCGTCAATGCTGACAACGATATCCGGCTGGACAGCCCGGATGCCGGCAACGGAAACCGTATGCTCTCCTCCTAATGTGACCGGGACAGCACCATCAGCATATACCTCTGCTAGCACGCCTTCAAGATAGCCAAGATACGTTTCTTGATCATCGAAGGGATGTACATCCCCATGATCATGAACCTGTAGCTCGGAAAAGAGTTGTCCGGTCGCTGGATCATAATCCTCAAACGGACGCGCGAAGCGTCGTAGCTGATCAGGTCCCGCCCGGGTCCCGGCTCGAAAGGTTGTTGTCCGGTCAAGCGGAGCGCCAACCATCACATATGCCGCTGACTCCCGGTCTGCGGTAGCGCCTGGGAACGTCGCAGTCACGCCTCAACGATTTTGCGTTGATCTTCCATTTCAAGATATTCGATGCGATCGTCCGGCGTGAGATCGTATTCCGAAGGGACGCGAATCGTAATCGTCTCGTAGGTATCAAGATCCATGACCTGCGCGATATCGTCACTTTCCATATTCACGACCTGTCCCTGCTTGCGGTCGATAATGGGGACCCATACCTTGGTGTCGACGGGCTGGCTCATTGAGCGTTTTTGCCCATCGAAGACTCCTTCAGCCTCAATTCGAGCCTTCGCGCTCCCGTGTTTTCCGGGGCTGGCTGTACTATAGGAGTTGATTTTACAGGCCGCATCATCAATCATAACGTAATTGCCCTCTTGCAGGTCACGAACCTGGGTTTGCTGTTTAGCCATACCCGGTCGTTGCCGAGGGTGCCTCATAAACGGTTTGGAACCCCCCGCTTGCCATCGTGTTGGCCTGTCGATATCCTGTGTTGTGTCGTTTTTGATATTGCCGTCGACAGAATAGACTTTTCTATGACCGATTACCGACCGGTTGTTGACTCCGACTGTTGGTCGTCCTTGGCTCCAGCAAACTCTTCACTTGGAAGCCCTGGGGTTGTCTCGCTGTTCTCCTGTGTGTCTTCATACTCACGAAAGCCTTGCCGACCAAACTCCGGCTCGATCTGCATTTCCGCACCTTCACCACCGGAACTGAACGAGCGGTAGAGTTTCCACCCGACAACGACTGTGCCACCCGCAACGATTGCCGTTGCTTCAACAGTTGAAAACGCGTATAACAATGACGTTGAGAGCACTCCAGCAGTCGCTAACATGCCCAACACGACTCGCTTTGTCAGTCGCTGCAGTCGGCCCTTCGAATCCTCTATGTCAACGCGGACCAGGAGGTTATCCCGCTGCATCCGATCAAGTGTTTGCTCTAATTTTGGCAGAACCTGCACAGCCGATGTTGCCGTGTCGCTGAGCTGTGAGCCAAGAGTTGAGGCTATCTGTCGAATGGTTTCCTCCCGATATCCTTCCGCTGATAGATAGCCGGTCGCCGTATCGATAAAGTCAAACTGTGGATCTAAAGTGACACAGACCCCTTCGGTGATGGTTCCCACGCGCATAATCAGGGCTAATTCTCGTGGCAACCGGAACGGGAACTCATAAATCGAATCCTGTACTTGCTGGATGATCCGTTGGACTCGGTATTGATCAATTTCCTCGCCTCTGGCGTTGGCAATAGCCAGTTCCATTACCTCCGCCATCACAGCTCGATCGGCATTTGGCGACAGCGTTCCCATCTCGACCATTACATCTAGAATCTGATCGATATCACGATTTGCAACAGCAATGTAAAACTCAACAATCTTCTCCTGAATGAATGGATCAACCTCGTTTGACATCCCGAAATCATAGAAGACAATCCGCCCATCCGGCTTCACGGCCAGATTACCAGGGTGTGGATCAGCATGGAACACCCCATCGTCAACAATCATCTTGAGATAGGCCTCGGCTAGCCGTTCGGCGACATCGGTTCGGTCGACTCCGGCCTGATCAAGCGCGGTGATATCGTTGATTTTGATGCCGTCGATATACTCCATTGTCAGCACGCGATCTGAGCAGTGTGATTCAATCGACCGAGGAATCACAATCTCGGGATTTGACTCGAAGTTCCCGCGAATCTCCTCAAGGACCTCTCGTTCACGGCCATAGTCCATTTCCTCCCGAATTGTCCGCTCAAATTCATCGGCGAGATTTTCAAGGGAAAATGCTCGTGCGTCATCAACAAGCCGCTGTAAGAGCGGGATTGACCATTGAATGACCTGCAGATCCGATGCCACTAACTCCTCAACCCCTGGCCGGCGTACCTTTACTGCCACCTCCTGATCATCGATTCGTGCGCGATAGACCTGCCCAAGGCTGGCACCGCTGATGGCGTCGGTATCAAACTCGGCAAACTGCTCGTCGATTGGACCAAGATCCGATTCAATAAGCTGTTTTACAACCGCCCAGTCGGCTGCTGGAACGTCATCCTGCAGACGGCTAAATACTTCTACATACTCCGGGGGGAGGACATCCGGCCGTGTTGAGAGCAACTGTCCAAGTTTGATGAACGTTGGTCCCAGAGCGACCAGTGAATCAAGCAGATACTCCGCCCGTCGCCGCCGGGTCTCGGAGGATACCGCTCGACTGCCGCCAATAATCAGAAATCGACGACGGTCGCGAAGATACCCGATAATCAACGGCAGGAAGTACCGAAGTACAATGATAAACCGCCAGTAAGACCGAAGTGATGCCATCCGACGTTACTCAGCGTCGACGGTCACCTGGGTCGGTGATCGCTTTGGAACTGTCACTTCGAGTACCCCTGCAGAGAGGGTAGCCGTTGCGGCTGTCGGGTCAACCGTCGGTGGCATTGGGAGCGTTGTGTCAAGATATAGATCTCGTGACTCCCGTAGGTACTCGCCATCACCATCATATGGTTTCTCACGGCGGGCTTCAATCTGCAACTCGTCCGCCATGCCACGCACGGTTAGTGTCTCGGGTGTTACCCCCGGCAAGTCGATCACCAGTCGAAGTGCTTCCTCATGTTCAAGCACATCGACATACGCCGGATCCGGACGGTGACCGACAACCTCCTGAATCATACACGGCGATAGGCTCCCAGTGCCGAAAAAGGCGATGGTCCGGTACGCATGTCGAACTGTTGGTAGACCATGTGGTTTAATTCCAGGGGCCCCGATCCGGTGGTATGGCTCCTCATTCATCAGATCGACAGACATCCGGATTTAAGCAGCATACACCCGTTGATGACGCCCGGACAGCGCTACTCGATCGGGTGTCACCGATCGATCGGACCGAGACGGTCCCTGTCGGCGCTGCCGATGGACGCGTTATCGCTGAGTCAGTCACTGCAACGCGCAATGTCCCTCATTATCGGCGTGCCGCCATGGATGGGTATGCCGTTTCCGCGCAAGCTACCTTTGGTGCAACCGAACGATCACCTGCTGTTTTATCGATTGTTGCTCGTGACCCGGACACGCTTGAACCCGATCAAGCCGCTCCTGTCTATACCGGGAGTGCCGTTCCCGCGGAGGCTGACGCAGTTGTTCCAATTGAGCGTGTTACCAAACGTAATGATCAACTCGAGGTCGAAACCGCCCTTGCGACCGGTGCTAACATTGCCCCTGTTGGTGAGGATATTGCTGCCGATACAGAACTATATACTCCTGGAGATGTTGTTGGCCCATCCGGTCTTGGAGTATTGAAGTCCATTGGCCGACGCGAAGTTGCTGTTATGGCTCCGCCAACGGTCGGTGTTATTCCAACCGGTGAGGAACTCGTTCAGGATAATCCGGCTCCGGGGGAAGCCATCGAAACCAATGGTCTAACTATCTCCCGATTTGTGTCACGGTGGGGCGGTCGTCCCGAATATCGCAATATCGTTACCGATGATGTTGATGCCCTGCGGACGGCCATTCAGCGGGATCTCACAAAGGATATTGTTGTTACAACCGGCGGGTCATCCGTTGGAGATCGCGATCTGCTCCCGGAAGTCATCGATGAGCTCGGGGAAGTCCTTGTCCATGGGGTTGAAATCAAGCCCGGACATCCGGTGGCACTTGGTGTCGTTGAGTCAACACCGGTAATTGCATTACCCGGGTACCCGGTGTCTTGTATCGTGACTGCCATGCAGTTCCTTCGGCCGGTAATCAAACATGTTGGTCAGATCCCTCACTCACCGTTGCCGACGACGACTGCTGAACTCGGTGAAAAAATCCGCAGTGAACCTGGTGTACGGACCTTCGCCCGTGTTCAGTTCACGAACTCGACGGATGCCTCGCCACCGGTCGCGACCCCAATCCGGGCCAGCGGGGCTGGTGTTCTCTCGTCAGCTGCTTTGGCAGACGGATGGGTTGTCGTTCCTGATCAGCGTGAAGGCCTCCCGGCCGGTGAACGTGTTACAGTCGAACACTGGGAGGGGCCACGATGACTGATCGTAAGCAGTTCCGCACGCTTACCGATCCGGATGCGGCTGCTGATGCTGTCGCTTCCTTGCCCATTGATCCGGACATCGAACAGCGGCCATTACTCGATGCTCGGGATGCCGTTCTTGCCGACCGGATCGACGCCCCACTCGATGTGCCTGGATTTGACCGCTCCGCGCTTGATGGCTATGCTGTACAAGCTGCCGATACCTTTGGTGCTGATGAGGTTGATCCGGTGACACTCTCGGTTGTCGGTGCTGTCCACGCCGGTGATCGTCCAACAGTGCATGTTGATTCCGGCGAAGCTGTCGAGATTGCCACCGGAGCAATGATGCCCCCTGGTGCTGACGCTATGGTGCCAATCGAGCGGATTCGCGAACATGCAGAGACAATTGAGGTGCAGACCGGCGTTGCCCCCGGGGATAACGTTTCTTTTGCCGGGGCCGATATTGCTGCCGGCCAACGGGTCCTTGGTCCCGGTACCCGGCTGACTTCGCGTGATATTGCGGTTCTCTCGGCACTGGGCCATGATACGGTCCCTGTCCACGCGCCACCAACCGTTGGTATTGTCTCAACGGGTGATGAACTCGTTCGTCCCGGCGAGTCAGTTGATCATGAGCAAGGGCAGATCTATGACGTGAACAGCTACTCAATCGCTACTGCCGTTGCTGATGCCGGTGGTGTTCCGACGGTCTACCCACATGTTGTTGATGACCGCGAAGCAATTGAGACGACACTGATCAAGGCTGCCACTGAATGTGACCTGGTGTTGAGCTCGGGCTCAACAAGTGCCAGTGCCGCCGATATTGTCTATCAGGTCGTCGAGGATCACGGTACTATCGACATCCACGGTATTGGACTCAAGCCTGGCAAACCCACGGTCATTGGTACAATTGATGACACTGGCTATGTCGGACTGCCGGGATATCCAGTCTCGGCGGCCATGGTCTTTCGGACCCTTGTGGCGCCGACGTTACGAGATGTTGCTGGTCGCCCTCAGACGCCCCCTGGACTCACCTATGACGCAACGATGGCTGTCGAAGAACGCTTCTCAGAAGGCCGTCGTCGACTGCTTCCTGTTGGGCTTGTGGCCGATGGGGACAGTTGGATCGCCTATCCGGTTGATCGTGGGTCTGGCGCGACCACCAGTCTTGCTGTTGCCGATGGTCTTGTGACTGTTCCGGCGGATGTCTCCTATCTTGATGCCGGTGAATCAGTCACAGTTGATCTTTTCTCACAGTCAATTCAGCCCCCGGAAGTCCTGGTTATTGGGGAGGCCGATCCGGTTGTGGCTGACGCACTTGATCAGCTCTCTCGCCCTCGATACCTGCAAGTAGGGACTCGTGTCGGACTGCGTCGTCTTCGAGCCGGCATCCCTGATGTTGTCATCGCTGCTGGGCCTTCCGCGCCAACCGTTGATACTGTCGAACTCGCCAAGTGGTCGCATCCATGGGGACTGCTTGTTCCTTCCGGAAACCCGGATGCTGTATCCGGGATTACTGATCTTATCGATCGTGACCTGACCTTCGTCAATCGCGTTGATACTGCTGGGCTCCGAGAGGCGCTTGATGATCGCTTAGCAGAGATAGCCACGGCCCGAGAGTCATCACGATCCACACTTACCGATCATATCAATGGCTGGGGCCATACCACTCGGGGGATTGATAGTCCCGGCCAACTTGTTGGCGACGGACAGGCTGCTGCTGGGCTTGGCATTGCCCCTACGGCACAACGGCTTGACCTTGATTTTGTTCCGCTTGGTGACCTCCCGGTCCGGGCACTTGGGGCGGTGGATCGTGTTGAGAAATCCGGCGTCACAGCGCTCACACAGGCCCTTGCCGACCGCCGTGATTAACGGCTGGTTCAGTCAGCAGCAACCTGTTCACTTGCTTGTAAATCGGTCAGATCCTCGATGCGGTGATCAGCAAGCACACAATGTCCGCGTGTCTGTGGACTATATCGTTCAACATGGGCAGCATCAAGTCCGGCGTTCCATGCCGCCCCAACATCACACGGTGAGTCGCCCACTAACAGTCCTTGATCGGCCTCGAAACTGACATCAAGTTGCTTAACAGCCCGCACAACGGGCCCCGGATTTGGCTTCCAGCCAAGATCATCATTACAGCAGATCACAACATCAAACCAGTCGCGAATTCCAAGTTGGTCCAACACGGCATTTGTTAACCGTGGCCGGCAGTGAGTCACAATGCCCGTTGGCGCTTTGATCTCGCGTAACATCGTTGCATCCTCGTGGAGATAGGTTGCCTCCGCCCGACGATCCGGATTCTCTAATGCGTCAAACACGGTCCAGAACTGGTCACGGTCAACGCCCATCCGTCGCAGCTGAGCGTCGCGTGACTCACTCAGTCCATACCACAGCACCGTCGCCTCCTGATCGGTAAATGGACGATCAAAGCGGTCGCCGAGGGTGTCAAATATATCACGGACATATGCCCACTCGACGTCAACGATTGTGCCATCTAAATCTAGCAGCCAGAAGTCATACTCCGATCCGGCCATCTAATTGTAATTACCTGCCGTACCCTCAAGTGTCTTCGGGGCACGGTATGATAGTACTCTATCGTAGCAGTGCCAAGCGGGTCCCCCCGGCAGGTTACCGGGTGTCCTCGGGCACCCGGGCACTTGCCGCCGTCCACGAACCGACGGCAAGCGGGGAATGGGGGCTGCGAGGGGAGGGG
>JBEQBL010000027.1:0-5086 GCA_041639835.1 Salinarchaeum sp. | reverse complement strand
ATGGTGGGGGAGGGAAAAGTGCACGCCCAAACGCGTGCATCGTTATTGTCTTGTATTATTCAACTTAAATTGTTTGGAGTAAATTCTATATTACCCCGGTTGTGTGTGCCAGTTCTCGCGCTGCTGATCGCTCAAGCCCATCGCCAAGGATTGTATATCGATCCCGGATTTTGTGTGCAGTTGCTAGAGCTTCGATAATATCCTCCGGATCAATACCTAATTCGGCAGCCGTCGTTGGGGCATCAATACTGGTGAGTGCATCACGTAACTCCCGCCACATGCCTCGGTCGCCACCGTGGAGATACGCTGTCATAATCGCGCCGACGCCAACTTGATGTCCATGAAGGGCTGTGCCAGGTGCAATCTGATCTAATCGGTGTGAAAAGAGATGTTCAGCCCCACTGGCCGGACGAGAGGACCCGGCGATGGACATGGCAACGCCCGAGGAGACAAGTGCCTTTACGACAACCCATGCGGATTCCTCAAGCCCTGGGATTACTGAATCGGCGTTCCCAACGAGCATCTCGGCGGTCATCTCCGAGAGGGCTGCTGCATACTCCGAATAGGGAACTCCTTTGAGTCGATTTGCAAGTCGCCAGTCGGCGACGGCGGTATAATTGCTGATAACATCCGCTGAGCCAGCTGTCGTCAATTCCCAGGGTGCCTCTGCGAGTACCTCCGTATCCGCAATAACAGCAAGCGGCGGGTCAGCCGCCACGCTATGACGTAAATCCCCATCAGGGATTGATGCCCGTCCGCTGACAATCCCGTCATGACTGGCCGCTGTAGGGACCGACACGAATCCACGATTGATTTCTTCAGCAGCAAGTTTGGCGATATCAATTGGCTTTCCTCCCCCAACGCCAATCAGATAGCCCGGCTGTAGGTCCTTTGCTGCTCCAACAACGCGATCAACGGCGTCCCGTGACGCGGCGGTAATCTCAATCAGTTCTGGCTCTATGCCCTCGGACCGGAGATCCCTGGCAATGCGCTTGGCAGCAACCTGTCTGGGAGTTGGACTTGTAACAATCAGTGGCTGTCCATGGAGATGCAACTCCTCGATTGCGGTAATGGTCTTCTCAAGGACCCCATGGCCGACGATGACATTCCGCGGAAGACGGATCCACGTCGACTTTTCGAACATGCCCGTGGTTTGCCTGGGGGTACTGATAGGTGTTGCCAACCGGAGGACAGTCCCCCGGCGATCGGGAATCAGTATGATTTCGCAAAATAGGCTGTTTCAATGGCGGGATCACCGCAGATCGCACACGTCTCACCAATTGGCTCGGTCTCCTCCTCGGGGACCATCACAATCTCAGCGGCGATCTTATCCTTAATGACCGTCTCACAGGCTTCATCACCACACCACGGGGCCTTGACATACCCACCGTGTTTACCGATTGTTCCGAGAATTTCTTCAGGACTGTCTGCGGTCCGCACGTTTGATTCAAGCGTTTTCTCGGCGGCCTCGTAGAGTTTGTCGTAGATCGTATCAAGTGCCGTATCAACTGCTGATACGACCGTCGACCGATCTGTCTCTGTTTTGGCGCCGTCTGGCCGATGGACGAGGGTTGCTGTCTGCTCATCGACCTCTGCAGGGCCAACCTCAATTCGCAGTGGCACGCCATGTAGTTCGTGCTCGTTAAATTTGAATCCAGGATTGCGCTCCTCACGATCATCGACGGTCACGCTAAAGCCAGCCTCATCAAGTGAATCGCCGATCTCGTGGGCATACGCAAGTACCTCGGCTTTGTTTTCTGACTGCCAGATCGGCACGATAGCTATCTGTGTCGGGGCTACCGTTGGGGGCAATACAAGCCCTTGATCATCTCCATGGGTCATAATCAACGCGCCAAGGGCCCGCCAGGACAGCCCCCATGATGTCGTGTGGGCCAGTTTTGTGCCTTCGTCTTCATCGGTATAGGTGATATCAAAGGCATCAGCAAATGTCGTTCCGAGATAATGGCTGGTCCCCGCTTGTACGGACTTTCCATCCGGCATGAGTGCCTCAACGGTTGTTGTCGTCTCCGCCCCTGGGAACTTGTCATGTTCTGGCTTGCGGCCTCGCAGGACCGGAATTGCCAGCACATCCTCATATAATCGTTCGTATTGTTCAAGTCTCAGACGCGTCTCTTCAACTGCGGTTTCCCGATCTCGATGGGCGGTATGGCCTTCCTGCCAGTGAAACTCCTTGGTCCGGAAAAACGGCTTTGTCTCTGTTGCCTCCCAGCGGACCACACTACACCACTGATTGAGCCGCATCGGGAGATCCCGGTGGCTCCGAATCCACTGGCTGAAAAACGGCGCAATGATTGATTCACTCGTCGGTCGAACTGCGAGTCGTTCTTCCAGTTCCTCGTTCCCGCCGTGTGTCACCCACGCGACCTCCGGATCAAACCCCTCGACAACATGTTTCTCACGTTCGAGGTATGACTCCGGAATTAGCATGGGGAAGTAGGCGTTTGTCACGCCGGTGTTTTTGAACCACCCGTCAAGATGGTCCTTCACGGCTTCCCACAAGGCCCAGCCCCGCGGCCGCGTGATAATAAACCCGCCCATCGGGGCATAATCCGCAATTCCGGCTTTCTGGACGACTTCGGCGTACCACTCACCGGTATTATATGCCTTCGACTCGGTAACCCCGAGCTCCTGCGTTGATTTTTCCCGATCGCTCATCGCCGGATAGTGCCCCCCTGGCCGCTTAACTTTTATCGGATCGATCGCGCCATGTGGACTTACTGGCCTGTCTGGCGTTGTTTTTCCTCGTATGTACGGTTGGGAACCTTTTTATGATCCGCTTCGTTAACCCTAGCAAAGCGGGTTCTTGAGTCTGTCCCCACGTTATCGATACCATTTGTGGGGGCTGCCTATCGGACAGTGACTTGCGCCCGCGTCATTGAGCCGTACTCCGCTGTGATCACTTATCATCGACTATGAGTTCCGTCGACGCATACCTTGACGACCTGAAAGCAAAGATCGAACGTGAAGTTCCAACTGACGTCACGATTACTGACGTTACGTTTGAGGGTCCCGAGCTGGTGATCTACACCCGCGACCCAAAGCGATTTGCCAACGAAGGAGATCTTGTTCGCGACCTTGCCTCAAAGCTTCGCAAGCGAATTACCGTCCGGCCGGACCCATCTGTCTTGCTTCCGCCCTCACAGGCGAAACAGCGTGTCGATGACGTGATTCCGGATGAGGCCGGAGTGACTGACCTTGATTTTCATGTTGATACCGGCGAAGTTGTTATTGAGGCGGAAAAACCGGGGATGGTCATCGGCCGCCACGGATCAACGCTTCGTGAAATCACCCAAGAGGTTGGCTGGACTCCCGAAGTTGTCCGTACTCCTCCGATCGAATCTTCGACGGTCAAGAACGTCCGGAACTTTCTGAAACAGGAACGAAACGACCGCCGAGACATTCTTGAGCGAATTGGCCGACAGATTCATCGCGAGGAACTTTCGGACGATGAGTATGTCCGTATCACTACACTTGGGTGTTGTCGTGAGGTTGGTCGGGCAGCCTTTATTCTCTCAACGCCCGAAACGCGTGTTTTGATTGATTCCGGTGATAAACCCGGTGCTGAGGGAGAGGTGCCATATTTACAGGTGCCCGAAGCCCTCGGTGCCGGTCCAAACAATCTCGATGCAGTTGTTCTGACGCACGCGCATCTTGATCACTCGGCGTTTATTCCGCTGTTGTTCAAATACGGCTATGATGGCCCGATTTACTGCACCGAACCAACGCGCGATCTTATGGGGCTTCTGACGCTTGATTATCTTGATGTGGCCGCCAAGGATGGCCGCACCCCACCATATGAATCCGAGATGGTTCGGGAAGCAATCAAGCATACCGTGCCAATTGAATATGGCGATGTCACCGATATTGCTCCGGATGTTAAACTCACCTTCCACAACGCCGGGCACATCCTTGGATCAGCAATCTCTCATTTCCACATTGGTGATGGCCTGTACAATGTCGCCTTTTCAGGTGATATTCATTACACCGACACTCGCCTGTTCAATGGCGCTGTGAATGACTTCCCCCGCGTTGAAAGTTTAGTGCTTGAGTCGACCTATGGAGGGCGAAATGACTACCAGACCGATCAAGAAGACTCCGAGCACAAACTCAAACGCATCATTCGCGAGACAACCGAACGTGGAGGCAAAGTGCTCATCCCCGCCTTCGCGGTTGGTCGCTCCCAGGAAATGATGCTTGTATTAGAAGAGGCTATGCGAAATGGCGAAATCCCCTCCGTCCCGGTCCATCTTGACGGAATGATCTGGGAGGCAACGGCCATCCATACGACCTATCCCGAGTATCTCCGTGATTCCCTGCGTGACCGGATTCTCCATGATGATGAGAACCCCTTCTTGGCGGATGAATTCAACCATATTGATGGCGGTGAGGAAGAACGCCAGGAGGTAGCTGATGGTGGTCCCTGTATTGTCCTCTCAACCTCAGGCATGATTGAGGGCGGCCCCATTATGTCGTGGCTTCGTCATCTTGGTGGTGAGGATGATTCGACACTCGTGTTTGTTGGGTACCAGGCTCAAGGGACCCTTGGTCGCCGCATTCAAAACGGCCGCTCGGAGATTCCCTTCGAGGATACCAGTCGGCATGGTAGCCCCCGTAGTCGGACGCTCACACTCAATATGGATGTTGAGACTGTCGATGGCTTCTCCGGACACGCTGATCGGCAGGGGCTGATTGATTTTGTGAAAACCATGAATCCACGCCCTGAGAAGGTCCTCTGTGTCCACGGTGATGAACGCTCGACACAGGACCTCTCATCGGCCCTTTATCACAAGTTTGATATGCGAACCTTCTCGCCCCGCAATCTTGAAACCTTCCGCTTTGTCTAACTTGCCCACCCCTATTTGCCCTGCTTTTCTATTGTTGACACCTGAGTGACGCTTGATTCCCCCCGGACGTGCTACTCGGTGGTGCCCCCTGGTGCAACCGCGAGTGTCGCCGTCAGCACAGCGCCATTGGCCAAAGCTGTTATCATCTCTCGGGGGAGATCGGCGGCAGCTCGGTCTGCGTTAACCATGACCGTCCGTTCATCAACGTACTGACTCGTGCG
>JBEQBL010000026.1:0-13726 GCA_041639835.1 Salinarchaeum sp. | reverse complement strand
TTTGCTCTTGACACCCAGCGTCGCGCTGTAGTTCCAACGATGACCGGTCATCACCGTATCAAGGCAACCGGCAATACCGCTGCAACGGCTGTCGATTTTGTCGAAACACTGTGCGACACTTCCCCCGATGCGTTTCCGTTTGTTGCTGTTGCTGACCAGTTTGGCCCGACCGAAGGCGATACGATCAGCATTAAACATGGCAAGCCACGTGGCCACCAATACTCCCTTGGGACCGGGACGGTAACCGACCGTGATGATGAGGGCACGGTGACCGTTCGTCGTGAAATGACCAGTCATGGGACCTATGACGCCCTTGGGACCGACCGTGAGCCGGGGGATGTCGCGATTACAAAGTTTGTCGAAGGACGCTGGTGGTATCCAACGGTCTATCGCAGCCCCGATGGCACTCGGAAGGGTACCTATGTGAACATCTGCACCCCGGTTGAGATTTATCCGGAGGCGGTTCGCTATATCGACTTACACATTGATGTTATCCGTCGCCCTGATGGCTCAGTTGAGTCTGTTGATGAGGATGAACTCCAGGCCGCAACGGACGATGGGCCTATCTCAGTGGCGCTTGCTGAGCGCGCACGCGAGGTTGCTCGGTCGGTGCAACAAGCCCTTGTCTGATCTGTAACCGATCACTCGACGTCGTGGTCGGGGTCGTCCTCAACAGCCCGTTTCATCGAGTCACGACGAGCCTCCGCGTCTCGTCCGGTTACCTCCTCTAGAAAGTCGTTTTTGTGTTCGACCGCATCCTGGGCAGCGTCGACATCGCCACTTGCGATAAGTTCCTCGGGATCTCGTTCCTCAAAGTGAACCATCAGCGTATTCTTCTTACTTGCATACTCAACTGCGCCGGCCAAGACCCGATCAAACGTGGGGTTGGTTGGCTCATCGACGACGTACATGTCAACGCCGTCCTGAGTCTCCGTCCCTGCGACCGGGCCAAAGTAGTCCTCAATCGTGCCTTTGAGATCTGGCACTCGCTCATCGAGGTACTCTCCCCGTCGCATTTTGTACTCCCGCATAGACTGGCGTCGGTGGTCACAGGGTTTACTTGTTGCGCTCCGCGGCGACAAGATAGCCATCAAGACATCCCGGACAGATGTCACCCCGCCGTAATGACCCCTGCCCACTCTCATCGGTAAACCCACATTCCGAACAGACAAGGGTCATACTCCTGCTTACTTGTGGGGGGGTATCCACCTCGACTGCCGCGGTCTGTGTGTCAGTCGTCTCCGCCGGATGGTTCTCCTCGGTGGACGCTGCTGTTGCTGATTGCGTATCAAGAATTTCCGAATCGGTCCGCGTCGGATTCAATCCAGCATAATCAACATCCGGGTCTTGACTATCAGTTGGGCCGGTCGCTGAAATACCGGTATCTTCGCCCGACGGCTCAGGCCATGACTCGGCGGCCACACTCACATCCTCCTCGTCATCGACCGTTGGGTCCGGCCATTCCGGTGGCCCCTCATCGTCTGTATCGTCATCAAGAATAATCCCGGCATCCTCTTCGGTTGGTGGCTCTGCCCCGGAGTCGGTATCACGTTCTGCTGACTTGGCTGTGGCAGTCTCACTGGCCGGTGTTGCCATTTGAGATGTCGTATCTGTTGTCTCCGCTGTTTCCGTCGGAGGTGTTGGTGTCTCAGCCGTGTCGGTAGCCGCATCCGGCTGCTGGGGCTCCGCATCGGCCGTTTGTTCCGTGGTTACCTCTTTGTTCTCGCTCACCAAGTCCCGCTCACCACACAGTTCACAGACACGATATTCACGGGTGATGATGACAACCTCCTCTCCTCGCTCTTCACGGTCACGCTCAACCTCGGTATCACCGTATTTGTGACCGAGCAGCGAACATCGAAAGCCCATTATCGATATGTTGCAGTGAGGGTACAAAAAGAGTACTGGCCCTAGTCGCTGTTCTCAGGGCAATGATCGCAACGCCGCCTCAATATCATCGATATCACGTGAGCAAATCGCAAGCGAGACGCCATCCACACGGGCGAGTTCAGGGGCATGGTCCCATAGATCCGCTTGGTCAATCCCATGAAAGATCACCGCATTTGGGGTCGGATTGACAACCCGTAATGCGACCAACGGTGATTCCCCGCGTGTGATTTCGGTGAAGATCAACGCCCGATTTGTTGACTGTCCATAGAGGCGAAAAAACTCCTCACTTGATAGCCGACGGATGGCCTCGACACTGTTGATCACTGTATGGCCGGTTACCTCATCCCGGTCCCCGGAGACAAGCTCTTGAGCATCAATTGTGTCATACAGACGCTTGATTGGCACTGGCGTTGAATACTCCCGTAGATCGCGTACCACATCACTTTGAAACCCGGCGGAGAGCACGCGTGCGTACCGTCGAATCTGGTCTCCGCCACGGCGTTCATCGATATCGAGCAACGAGGTCACTATCCGTTCAACAATGGCAATGCCCGGGCTTTCCCGACGCCCACTCTCATAGTCACTGATAACCGAGGAACTTACATCCAGTTCCGATGCCAGTTCTGTCTGTGTGATCTCAAAATCTGTCCGCCACTTCCGAAGAGTCTCCCCGGGATCGTCGCTCAGCGTGATCTCGCCGGCAATCTTTTCGGCGAGGTGACGTCGTGGTCCAGCACCCGCCTGTTCGTCCATACGGGCTTTTCCCCACCAGCTCAAATAAAGGTTGATAGCACCGCCGTGTGGACCCGAGAAAGCTTAGTTGACTGCTTGTCTTGATTGAATGTGCCATCGACGCTCGTGCATGTTGCCTTTGCTGGCCTCATTGCTGCTGGATTGCTCTCCGAGCATTTTGATATCAAGTCCGTTGGGCTTGTGCTTGCTGTGACCGCGTTCATTGACTTCGATACCTTCATTGGACTGTGGATTCCGGGTGCTCACCGCAGTTGGTTTCACAATCTCTGGGTTCCGGTAGTCATGACACTCGGACTTGGCTGGGATCTGTATCTTCGGGACGGTTCATTCCTTCGGACCAGTGTCGGTGACTGGGGAGTTCAGACGGCCGCAGTAACGATTGTAGCGGTAACGGTGGCACATATCCTTCTTGATGGATTTTACAATGGCGTTAATCTGCTCTGGCCGGTCCATGACCAGTTCTATGATCTCTCCGGACAGCTCCTGTTGACCAACCAGCGCGGACTTGTACAGACGTTTATCGAATTTGAATCCACTGAGGCCGGGCAGACGGTGGCCGAGGAGACAACTCGTGGCACAACTGCGGATATGCATTACCGCACGGGCGTTGATCCGGGACCAAACGCCGATGCGGATACCGAACGGATTTTTCCGCTTGCTGATCGGGGCGAACTCTTTGTCCTCACCATCGCCGGTCTTGTTGTTGTCAGCTACCGGCTGTGGGAGACACATCGAGCCTGACCGACTCCTGTCCTTGACGGCCCTATCTGACAACCTTCATACCGTGGCATCACAAAGGTAGCATCGTGATCAACCGCCCAACGGATTGTCCGTCCGGGCGGAGGTGGTATCATGGGTGACTGGACTGAACGATACCGTCCGACATCGCTTGCTGAAATCCGCGGCAATAACAAGGCCCGTGACCAACTTCGCGACTGGGCACAGTCCTGGCCAGACCACCGCGAGGCAGTCATCGTCCACGGCGATCCGGGCATTGGCAAGACCTCCGCTGCCCACGCGTTAGCCGCCGACATGGGCTGGGATGTTGTTGAACTCAATGCCAGTGATTCACGAACCCGTGAGGTGGTTGACCGGGTGGCTGGAGAGGCGGCCACCAGTGGAACCCTGACCAGCGGTGAGTCCGGACGCCGACTGATTATTCTTGATGAGGCGGATAACTTCCATGGCAATGCCGATTATGGTGGTGCAAGTGCTGTTACTGATATCGTCAAAGATGCCTCACAGCCGGTTGTGTTAATCGCCAATGAGTACTACGAGATGTCCCGGACGCTCCGAGATACCTGCCAGGATATTGAATTTCGACAGCTTTCAACCCGATCTATTGTGCCGGTTCTTCGGGATATCTGTCGTAAGGAAAATATTGAATTCGAAGAGCAGGCCCTGCAGGCGCTTGCGGAATCCGCTGACGGTGATCTTCGCTCTGCAATCAACGATCTTCAGGCAACCACTGAACAGGGCGGCTCAATTACGGAAGCGGATATTGCCACTGGACGACGTGACCGTACTGTTGATATCTTTCCGTTTCTTGATGCCGTCTTACAAGAGCAGTCGCCACAGGATGCGTTGCAAACGGCTTATGATGTTGATGAGACGCCGGATGATCTGATCAACTGGATTGAGGATAACCTCCCAAAGGAATACCAGGATGCTGAGTTGGCAACAGCATACCGCCACCTGTCAACGGCTGATCGGTGGCTTGGACGGGTCCGGGCGACGCAAAATTATACCTTCTGGCGCTATGCGACCGATGCAATGGTCGCCGGTGTCGCGGCCAGTCGCTCGCGGTCAACCGGCGGCTGGACCCGATATGGACCACCCAGTATGCGCTCGAAACTTGGTCGCAGTCGTGGTCGACGGAACACACGTGATACGATCGCAGCGCGCATTGCGGAGGCTGAGGGGACATCGATTGCAACTGCTCGACGGCTTATCCTGCCGTATCTCAGTGCAATGATTCATCACTGTCGTCCCCGTGAGCTCACCGTTGCCGTTGCGGCGGCGTATGACTTGGATGCCGACGATATTGCCTTTATCACTGGGAGTGGAGCCGATACAAACAAAGTCGCCACAATTGTCGACGACGCCATATCCCTGCGGACTGAGGCGGCAGTACCGGAGCCGACTGAGACAGCGTCGACCGACACCGCGACGACCGATGAGGCTCCAGCGGAAGCATCCGATGAGACAACCACCACAAAGCCCGATGATGACACCGCCACGGAGGATTCCGATAGCTCTGATACCCAAACCGGGCTTGGGGAATTTCTTTAATACCCGGTAGCTATAGGAACAATCTTCTTTGGCGATGTACGTATGACAATCCCCTAGCATTCCGTCGATCGTCGTTCTTTTGTTCCACGACTGTCCAACTCCAGTATGGGACTGGACGACGACGCCTTGGAGTATCACAGTCGGCGCCCCCCGGGAAAGATCGCGATTCGGACCACAAAACCTACCCAAACTCAGCGAGATCTGAGTCTTGCGTACTCTCCCGGCGTTGCCGCCCCGTGTCGAGCTATCGATGACGACAAGACGGAGGCCTACACCTACACCGCAAAAAGTAATCTTGTTGGAGTTGTCTCAAATGGCTCAGCGGTTCTTGGACTTGGTGATATCGGCCCGCAGGCTGCCAAGCCTGTTATGGAAGGCAAAGGCGTTCTGTTTAAGCGCTTTGCTGATATCGACGTCTTTGATATTGAACTTGATACGACGGATGTCGATGCGATGATTGATACGATTGCCGCGATGGGACCGACCTTCGGCGGTATCAATCTTGAGGATATTGCTGCGCCAGCCTGCTTCGAGATTGAACGCCGACTTCGTGACCGCATGGATATTCCTGTCTTCCATGACGACCAACACGGAACGGCCATCATCTCCGGTGCGGCACTGCTCAACGCAATTGATCTCGTTGACAAGCGCATTGAGGATCTTACTGTTGTCTTCTCCGGCGCCGGTGCAAGTGCGATTGCCACCGCGCGATTCTACGAGTCGCTTGGCGTTCGCGAGGAGAATATCCTCATGTGTGATTCCGGTGGCATTCTCACGACCGATCGTGCCGATGCTGGCGAATTAAACACATACAAGCGCGACTATGCTCAAGACCATCCAGAGGGGGGCCTTGCTGATGCCATGGTTGATGCCGATGTCTTTGTTGGGCTTTCTGTCGGGGGCTTAGTTGACCAAGCGATGGTCCAATCAATGGCTGATGACCCGATTGTCTTTGCGCTTGCCAATCCTGACCCCGAAATTGACTATGATGCCGCAAAGACAGCACGTGATGACACCGTTGTTGTTGCTACCGGCCGCTCCGATTACCCCAACCAGGTCAACAACGTCCTTGGCTTCCCGTTAATTTTTCGCGGTGCGCTTGATGTTCGCGCCAGAAACATCAACGAACCGATGAAAGTGGCGGCCGCCGAAGCCTTAGCCGAGTTAACCCGCGATCCGGTTCCTGAGGACGTTAAACAAGCCTATGACGATCAGCCTCTTTCGTTTGGTCCGGACTATATTATTCCCAAACCAATCGACTCACGCGTCCCCATTGCGGTTGCTCCGGCTGTTGCACAGGCCGCTGTCGACAGTGGGTGTGCCCAAATTGACTCCTTTGACCGCGACCAGTATATCACCGAACTACGCAGACGAATTGACGGGACTGCTGCCCGAGCCCCGCAGTAATCTGCCCTGACCGGGTTCTGTTTTCCCTCGATAACTGCTGCCGCTTTGACTGGGATGTGTGATTGTCGCCGCCGGCTACCCGAGCAGCTGTGGGCCAAAGACAATTAACAGGAAACTCCCGAACATCGTGAGTCCGATGGTGACTGTTACGGCTTTGGTTAGCTCATATGACCCCTCAAGCGGGAGTCGACTAACCACAGCCTCGGTGCTTGCCCGTAGAATATGGCCCCCATCCAGTGGGAATGCCGGGATACAATTGAAGAATCCAAGATTGATATTCAGCCATCCGATCCAAAACAGGACATTTGCAAGCACGAAGATACTCCCGCCAAAGAGGCTTAACGGCCCTTCAACGGTGAAGAAATTCTGAATCTCACCCGTAAAGCCGGCAAAATTATACGGAAGCGTTTGGCCATCTACAATGCCGGCAATCGGCAAAAACAGGGTGAACAACGCCTTGCCGATGAACGTATCCGCGATGGCTGGGTTCAGTTCCTCCTGCTGATCACCTCCGAGTAAGGACAGATATAGTTCCGCCGGATAATATCGCGCCCCAAAGTCATTCAGTTCAAGTCCTGTCAGTCCCGGTTGGACAAGCACTCCAAGACGCCCGTCCGTTTCGCCGCCAAGTTCAACGGTATATGATTCTTGGCTGCCGTCAATATATGCTACAACTGAAACCGTTGTTCCAGGGTCACGGTCACTAAGTGTTTCACCAAGTTCCTCACCGGTCCGAATGCGAGTGTCGTCAATCTGGGTAATCACCGCCTGTGACCCGGGAGCAAGAGATTCGGCGATAGCCCCCTCCTCTTGGATCGTCACGAATGCACCTGCAGGAAAGGTCACCGCTTGGCCGTCATTCGTTTCAACGGACAGCATGTCACTGCTGGCAGCAGCCTCATATACCCCGGCGGTGGTCGAGACTGGGGTCCCGTTGACCGTCTGAATCGTGCTGTTTGTCCCAATTGTCGCCGGACTGCCGGAGGTGTTCCCGGTAACAAGCACCGACCGCTCAACGGTTCGCTGCCGCTCATCGTCAAGCTCGACGGTTACTGTCTGCTCCGTTGAATTGTCCAGTAAGGCCTCTAACTCGGTATTTGAATCAATTGCCTGCCCATTCACCTCAACAATGCGATCACCTTGATCGATCCCAGCATCGGCCGCCCCGGAGCCTTGCAAACTCCCTCCAACGGCAGCCCCTGGGGCAACCGCAATTGACCCGGCCACCGGCCCAAACAGTAACAGAAAGGCGACAACTGTGATTGCAAAATTGTTTGTCACGCCAGCGGCAAACATCCGTGTTTTATCACCGCGATCAGCTGCCTCCTGGCTCTCTTCATCGGGCTGTACAAATGCCCCGACCGGAAGAATCGCAAATAGCGCGACTCCCATCGAATCGATATCGATATTGCCGACTCGACAGAGCAGTCCATGCCCACCTTCGTGGACGATCAGTCCGATAACCAGTCCAACTGCAATCTCCGGGGCAACTGAGAGCGGGAGAAAATCATTGACACCCGGAATTACAAGCACGTTCCGGGGCTGGCTAATCCCCGTTGGCTGTGGATTGCGTAGTACCGACAGTGCTGAACTGAACAAAAACAGGAAGGCGGCGATCATCACGACAAGCGCGATCCCAACACCAATATTTGCCCATGCGCGCCAGAATCGTCGGTACTGCGCTACTCGGTCAAGAAATGCTCGTCCACGCTGCGTGTGAATGGTTATAATCGGTCCGCTGACGTTAATTTGACTTGGCAAGACACCACGTCGATCAAGAAGGGTAATTCCGACCCAGTAGACAAAGACCCCAATAAGGACCCACGTCAACGTACTCATCGTCGTTTATTAGGACCGGAAGCATCAAAGGCTTGGCGAAGCCCCGGAGTCGATCAGTCTTCCTCGATTACTTCCGGATCGCTCATGGCGCCTTGGAGGCTATCAAGTCCGTTGATCCATTCGGTGACTAATCCATACTCCATCTGCTCAGCAATCGCTGGGTCCAACTCCGCGCCATCGATAATCAGCGTCCCAGCCTGTGCCGCAAGGCCAAGCGCAGCATCAAGATCCTCATCAGCTTCTGCATCCGCGGCTGCCTGCAGATAATCGCTGACGGTCCCTTCCTCGGCACTGCCAGAGGCGATGTATTCTTCGGCCGCATAGAATACGCACATCAGTCCGGTCTGGACCCCATCAACGAGCAATGCCGTATCCTCATCATCGATGTCCGGGTCATCAAGGACAATTGAACGAATCGTCTCAATTTCCTCGACGGCGCGGTCTTCCTCAATGACCGTCTCCTCAAAGGCAGTGAGGACTTTCGCAACGGCGATGGCGACATCGTCCTGCAGATTCAACAGCAGTCGTGCGGAATCTTCATCCTCCGGGTCAACATCCTCATCCTCAATCCGGTCGATCCAATTTTGCCACCGGTCTTCGGAGTAAAACTCCTGCGGGGGTTCGTCCATATATCGGAGTACGGTCGATTGCTCAAAGACCTTTCTTCTTGGCGAGTGCGACAGTGTGATTCCAATCCCCCGTTTCTGGGGCTAGCCGTCGGTATGCGAGTCTCAGACGGCTGTTGCACTTCAGGGATGTCCAACTTACTGGTAAACTCCGGGCAATAAAGCGGTGGCCGCTATCGACCTTCGGTTTTTAGTGACCGCAGGATGTTCCCGTATGCTGGCCGCGTAACTGAGACTCCAATCAGCACACCCAGCACGGTAATAATCGCGAATCCACGGAGGTCACCAAGATCAAGAATTGCCAGCGGACTCATGGCCACAATTGTGGTCGCGGCGGCAGCACCAATTACCCAGAAGGCCTTCCGGAAGCGACTATCGAAGACGTGATGGGAACTCACCTCGCCTTCATCCATCACCTCGTCAGCGATAATAATGAGATCGTCCACCCCTGTTCCAACGACGACAATGAAGCCAGCCACGTGGGACAGGTTCAACGGTAGACCAACTGCCGAAGCAAAGCCAAGCAGAATCACGACCTCCGAACGCCCAGTCACGGACATCGGAACGGCAACCAACGGATCACCGTATCGCAGGAAAATCATCAAGACAACAGCAAAGATTGCGATAATGCCCGTTAGCAGAGAGTTTGTCTGAAAGCCTTCTGCCAGTGCTGGACTGAAGAAATATTCCGTTGACTCCTCAAGCGATAACTCCGCTGGTAACGCTCCTGAAATCAGGTTCAGTCGCAGTTCCTGTGACTCATCCTGTGTTGTTGTCGTAATGCGGTAGTTTGGATTCTCAAGGAAATCGCCATTGAGGATACTCTGTGCGAGATCCGGCTCCATGCCACCAGCCCAGACGACTTCCCCGTCAACGACGGTCATAAGACAGGAGCCTGAGTTCGCGTCTGGGACCTCCTGTCCGGGGGCCATCTGACAAGCCCGTCCGGAGGCGGCTGTCTCCGCAAAGCCACTTGACCGTAGTGTGTCGACGTACTGTTCTGCTCCCGACTCGGTCAGCGTAATCGGAATCCCCGGCTGTCCACCGGCCGTTGACACCGTTCCGATATCATCAACCGCATCCTGCCGGAAAATGACTTCACGGGTATAGCCCTGCTCGTTGTCCGCGGGCTGATGTAAAACAGTTTCAACGAGCCCTCGTTCTTCAATGAGCGACCGGAGATAGGCGGTATCCTGTCCCGGGGCCTCAACGGCGATGCGAGTCTGATCACCGCCCCGGACCTGTGTGACAGAGCCACCGGAGAAGCCGGCTTCGCCAAGTCGAGTACTTAGGACCTCAACGATTTGCTCTCGTGTCGGATTGGTCACGCCGGGTCGGATATCCGCGGTCGTCACATCATATCCTGCGTTTTGCAATCCGGTGGCAAACTCCTCTGGGTCACCCTCGATGAGCACCTCGACACTGTTTGCTGCATCATCATCGTAGCTGCCCTGCCGGGCGCTTTCATATCCATGGTAGACCCGGACGTTGTTCTCCGAGACATTCGTCATTGCCGCGGCAACACTTGACTCAACCTCTGCAACGTTTTCTTCGGTCTGACTGACTCGTTCCTCCGGTGAGAGATCTGGATCTTCAACGGTCACCGGAATCTCCTCGGCGGTGAGCCCTTTCACAGGTGCAATCACCCTGGCGCCACCGCCCAATTCAATACCGTATTGGAGATTGGTCATCCCGGCCTGTTGTTGTGTATTCGCCTCGGCATCCGGCACATCAACAGCTAACTCACTCTCACCGGCGGTATCGGCATCGGCAGCGGTGCCAGTGATTGGTGCTCCCGGGACGAACAAAAAGTAGGCCGATCCCATGAGCAGCACCACTAACACAGCGATTCGCCAGTTTTGCTTGAGTACCCCGAGTGGATCAGTCATCGTTTCACCCCTTCGAATTTATACCAGCGCAACAGGCTGAGATTGAGCATATAGGTGTTCATGAGATCAGCAGCAAGCCCGATAAACAGGATTGCGCCAATTGCCGCAAGCAGATTAATCCCAAAGATGCTGGCGACCACAGCCATCGTCGCCATGGCAGCCATCGAGGTAACTGTCATTGTCACACCCGTTCGCATGGCGCGGTATGTTGACTCATAGAAGCTCCCACCACCGCGTCTGAGAATGTGGGTGTTTAACAGTATATCCGAGTCAACGCTGTATCCAATCAGCATCAACAGTGCAGCAACGGTCCCAAGGGTCAGTTCAATCCCAAGGACATTCATCGCTGCAAGCGGGATAACAATATCTGAAAACGCCGAGACAACAATCGCGATACTCGGGATGAACGTCCGAAACAGAATAAACGCCAAGACGCTCATGCCCAGAAACGCTGCTATGAGCCCGATGACCGCCAACTGTTGTGTTCCCGAGGCAAAGGTTGGATTAAAGAGCTGACTGCCCTGTACAACCTCCTCGTTGCCGGGTGCTGGCGTCAGTGCGGATTCGGCCTGTTGTCTAAGATCGTTGAGATTCTCACCGCGGAAGGTCAGAATATATCGTTCATCAGGATTATTGACATTACTGATCTCCTCAAGATCCTCTCCGAAGGCCTCTTCGATGGCCGCTCGGTCATCCGTCGTATCGACGGTCAACTCAGCACCACCGGTAAACTCAATCCCCATTGTTCCAGGGGCACCGGTGAGAACCCAGGCACCGCCGACGATTACCAGCGCAATCAGAAGGATTGCAAGCGGAACAGAAGCAAGTTGACGGTTCGTGTACCGGTCATAATCGGGCTCCGGCACATCGAACGATACCATATACGGCGGTCCGATACATTCGTGAATAAGCCTTGTCTTTCCCCTGCGACGCCGTTTTGTCGCGTTATGCTGCTGTTTGGCCCGGTTGCTCCCTCCAGCCCGGTTCTTTGGGGAGCGTGTTTTATAAAAAGTGCAAGGCGAAAATCCACGGCTAAGCCGTGGGTAGCTCAAGTACCCTTATTGGTGGCTACTGCGTGATATCGCACGCTTATGAACTCCTCTGCTGGTCGAATTTCTACCCGTGATGCACCTAATCGTCCGGCTCGCCGCCGCGTTGCCTCATCATCGCGGATTTCGGTGGCGGCTTGCTCGCTGTTTGACTCGGCCAGTGGGATCACATGTATCGTCTCTGTGTCCGTAATCGTCGCTTGTGTCACCGTCCCGGGTTCACACTCTGCGGCCAAGGTTGCTGCCTGCTCGCTTGGGGCTGTCTCGACGATAGTCACGGTTACGTCCCATCGATTAACGATAGCCTCGATTTCCCACACAACCTCCATAGGCGGTACTGGTGCGATTGTTGCTTCGATAAGCTCCCCAGACTCAAGTGCCGGATGATTATCCACGGAATAGACCTGACTTGTCTCGACATCTTGCAGGACTGCTGCTCCCGCATCCGCATCGGTTACAAGGAATGTCCCACTCGTAGGCGTCATTACTCATGACTTGGTCGACTCCGATTTTGGACTTTCGCCTACTGGTGATGCCGGTTACTTTCCCTGTGGAGCTGTTCAGAGACCCGCACCCTGATCTGGCTATCAATTTCTCCCCGAGGACGCGATTGTTGGGTTTGGTGTCGCCGCGTTTTACTATCCCCACCGGTTGCGTTCTGGTATGGAACTTGATATTGGTGGCGCACTCGCTGAAACAGCCGCCCCTGGCATTTCACGCGAGGCGCTTGAGCGGCTTGATGATCGTGTCTCACGTGCTCACAAGCGGATCCAACAGGAACGGACCCGTGAAACCCACGGCTATGCTGCGTTAAATCTCCCTGATAACGTTGATCTTGAGCAGATTCAAACGACCGTTGCGCAGTTTGAGTCCGTCGATGCTGTTGTCGTTGCTGGTATTGGCGGCAGTGCATTAGGTGCCGCAACGCTTGCTGACGCTTGTGACGCCTCTTTGTACACACTGGATAACGTCGATCCAGAAGCAACACAATCACTGTTAGCATCGCTTCCGCTTGAACGAACCGTCCTTGTTGCGGTCTCCCGGTCCGGAACGACTGCTGAGACGCTTGCGAATTTCTTAGTGGCCCGGGAGGCACTGACCGATGCTGGTGTTGACTGGACTGACCGGACATTGGTCATCACGGGCGATGATGGCCCCCTGGCAACGCTTGTAACGCGTCATTCGCTCCCCCGCCTTTCGGTTCCTACCGGGGTTCCTGGACGATACTCGGTTCTCTCGGCCGTTGGTTTGGCGCCAGCCGCGCTTGCTGGTGTCGACATTGAGGCTGTCCTTGCTGGTGGTCAAGACGCCGCTGACACACTCTCCGGCTCATTGTTCTCAACCCCCGCCTACGGGTACGGCGCCGTTGCCTATGCTTTGGCTGTCCGTGGTGTCACGGTTAATGCCATGATGCCCTACGCCGAGCGACTTGAGACCTTTGCGGAGTGGTTTGCCCAGCTTTGGGCCGAGAGTCTCGGCAAAGATGGCGTTGGCCAGTTTCCTGTCCGTGCCCTGGGGGCGACTGATCAACATTCCCAGTTACAGCTGTATCGATCCGGACCGCGATCTCTTTTTGTTTCCGCGGTGACCCCCGCCTCCCGACCATCGGTGTCGATTCCCTCGGCAAATCATGATGCGCTGGCGTATCTTGATGGCACCGAACTTGGTGCATTGCTTGACACCGAACGTGAGGCAACGCTGGCGAGTTTAGCCGCCGTTGATCGGCCAACGGTCAATCTTACTGTTGCTGATACCGGTCCGCGGTCGATAGGCAAACTACTGTATACAATGGAAGCAGCGTGCATTATGGCCGGTGAACTCTATGGTATCGATCCGTTTACCCAACCGGCTGTCGAATGGGGGAAACGTGCCACCCGTGGGCTTCTTGGTGGTGCTGACACACCCGAAACACGTAGTGTCCGCAATCGCACGTCACTCATGATCAGCGACAACTGATAGTGCCATCTCACACAGCGGAAAA